>JAAZXD010000159.1 GCA_014240355.1 Roseibacillus sp.
AGCTAAAGCCTCTCTCCCGCATCACCGCCCAAACTGACAGAAGGTAGCGCTTTTCGCCTCCGGCTGGAAATCGTTGCGTGCCTAACTCAGCAGGATACACGCTGTTGCCCGAAGCAGTTCAAAGCAAGCGCACCGGTTCTCTCTTGCCTCTCCCTGCACCTTCTGCGCCGCCATCGCCCTGACTCAACCGATCTGCAGGAAGGTAATGTGACACATCGAACGCGGGATCGACAAGCGCCCCTTCAATGCCCAAGAATCCCTCCAAGAAGTTCCTCATGACCGATCAACAGAATTCCGAAAACGCAGACGGCACAGCACCGGAAGAGCAGGTTCCCAAGAAAAAGGCCGCCACGAAGGCTCCCAAATTTATTTTCCCTGGCGCCGAGGAAGATCCGCCCTCCCCTTCCACCTCTGCCTTGGACTCCCCAACCGACCAAGCCTCCGCCGAACCACCTCCCACTCCCCCGGCCGAGCCTGCCCCGGCAGCTCCCCCCGCTCAATCCCCTGCGCCGGTAGCAGGTGCAAAGCCCGGACAGATCAGCTTTGGCGGGTCCACGCCCGCACCCCCCGCGGGAGATTCCATTCCCCTCGCTGCGCCCGCGAGCGCGGATGCCACTCCCGGTCCCTCCACCTTCATCTCGGGCAGCACCGAGACCAAGGGGGGAGGAGTCAGCAACGCCGTCAAGTTCACCATCGTAACTGTTCTGGTGGCAGCCATCATCATTACCGGGATCGTCGTCCTCGGAAAATCCGGAGAGAACAAGCGCGCGGAAACCCTGAACAGGCTCCTCGCCCAGGTGGCGGAAGAGGGCGTCAGGGAACTCGCCACCACCGAGGAAGAAGCGGAGGTTCTCCTCGGGGCCGCCAGGTCCCTCAAGACCAAAGGCGACCGGGAAGCCATCTACCAGCGCCTGCTGCTCGCCAAGGGTAGCGGAGTCAACCTCGACGAGTTGATCGCCAAGTTCGCGGGCGATGAGGAAAACGCAATGACCCCGGACATCCGGGTCAAGTTCTTCCAGGTCGTGCAGGGACGCAACTCCCCCCATTCCCTCCCCTTCCTGATTGAACACGCGCAAAACGCCTCCAGACCGGCGACGGCTTCTGCCGCGCTGAAGGCCGCCCGGAAACTGGCCACCGACGACAATCTGCCCGCCCTCCTCGGGATCATCCAGTTCAACGCGAGCAGCCAGATCCAGCAGGATGCCAAACGCACAATCACCTCTCTGGCCGAACGCAGCACCGCCCGCAACGAAATCGCCACGGCAATAAAGAACTCCCATGACAGCGCCACCAGTGATGATGCCAAAAACATCTTTCTTGAACTCCTCGGCTCAACCGGGGGCGACACTGCGGCCGGAATCATCAGGGAAACCCTGAAGAGCGATAGCAAGACCACTCGTATCGCCGCCATTGCCGCCCTCGGCACCTGGGCGGACGACAGTCAGTTCGATGTCCTCCTGGACTACATGGCCGGGGAGCAGGATGACACCCTGCGCAAACGGGCTTTCGCCTCGGCCTACCAGTTTCTGACGAAAGACCGCAAACGCGATGCTCTCGCCCTTGAGGACATGTGGAAGGCCCTCGCGCAGGAAGCGGGAACCGAAAGCGAAAAAAAACAGATCGTAAATGGTCTGGCCAATATCGTGGAGGACTGGTCCTTCGCGGTGGTGGAATTCTTTCTTGAGGATGAAAACGACGAGGTTTCCTTCCGGGCGGAAAAGGCCTTGGACCATATGAAAGAGAAGCGTAATCGGCTTAATCCGGATCGTGACGACGATAAGGATACCGAGGATGACAAAGGTGCTGAGTAGATAGTCGGCCCCGCAGCCATTCCTGCGCTTATCTCTCTGATTCCCCGCTATTGCGATGGTGAGAACCATCGATAAGGGGATCAGCCCCCCTCTTCCCCCGGACCGTCAACCCCTCCCGGAACCTTGAGGGGAAAGCGCTTCCCTCTCATTTCGTTCTCAACGACTGCCACAACCAGTGGATTAAGCGCAACGTCAGAATCGTTCCCACAAACTGCCAGAACCAGAAGGCCCGTGGCAGGGACCGCATGATGTCGGCCCCCGCATCCGTCATCGGCAGCATCACCCCCGACGCATACACCGGTGCCATCACCGGAGAGATCCCCATCAACCACGTCGCCACCACGCTGAATCCCATCGTGCCCAGGATCGATCCCACCATGATCGGAACCAGTCCAATGAAAATGGCCGCCATGCCCGCCGCCCGGGGTCCGCGCCCCTCGAGGAGGGCATGGAAACCAAGGCCACCCGTCGCCATCACCAGCAGGAAGGCTGCGACCGTCATCGTGGGCAACTCTTGCCCGGGGAACCAGCGTGACCCGACCAATTCCTTCGCAAAGAGGTGCCATCCCACCGCCCCCATCCCGACCATCAGGACCAGCCAGGGAAAGGCGGTGGCCGGATCCGAGACCGGGGAGAAGCGCCGCCTGCCGAGCTTGCGGATCCTCCGCCATCCCCGCAAACGCGTCTCCGCGTTCGGGGAGATCATCAGCATCATCACCCACAGCATCATCAGGGTCACCAGCCCGTAGGCGCCAACCATCACCACCGGCTCCCATCCCTCAGGCTGCCAGTCCCCACCCATCCGGAAGCGCCCCAGGAAACTGTCAAAGCCCCGCGACGGAAAGAGGTGGCCCGGCTCAATCAGGGGCAGAGCGTTGCCCAGCAGCACCAGCTGCAACCACCCGAAAAAACCCGTCGCCCACACCTTGCCAAGAAGATGCGATTCCGCCCGCCGCCAGCGCCGCCATAACATCACCGTCATGGTCAGGATCAGCACCCCCTGCGATAACAGGGTGAACACCGCCTGCGGAAAATCGAGATTGAAGAACTTCGCGCTGGGCAGGAGCTGCTGCAACGCCTGGGCGGTGGCCCCCGCATCCCGTGGAATCAGGTGCGGATAGCATTCCTCGAAGACCGGCATGATGGTGAGGTACTTGAAGTAGGCCAGGCCGAACTTCGCCAGCTGCGGGATCACGGTGTAGAGCAGGAAGATCACTCCCATCGATACCAGGAAGGCCCAGCGCTTGTTCTTCACCACCGTCCCCGCCAACAACCCGGTCAGGTGATACAGCACCCCCGCGGTGAAAAAGATTCCGTAAAGCTGCAACGCGGTGCCCAGCGGCACCTGCCCACGCCACAGCGACCACAGGCTGAAGGGCATCGTGACCAGCACCAGCACGTACTCACGGATCGGCAGGCCGAACAGGTAGCCCAGCACCTTGGCCAGCGGCGACATCGGCGCCAGTCGCTGGTAGTCGAGCACGCCCTCGTCCGCCTCCGCCGTCATCCCACCGGCCACCTGCCCGGTTCCCAGCAGGAACAGAATGACCCCCTGGAAAATGAGCAGCGCGATCAGCGGGGTGCGCTCCGCATCCACCAGGTCCATCCCCTCCCAGCGCAACATCCCCTGCCGGATGATGAAAAACAGGAATCCCGAAATCAGAAGCGAGATCAGCATCCACAGCGAGAGGGCCCGCAACCGCAGGCGAGACCGGCAATACCGGCGAAAAATCGGGTTGACCCAGATCTTCCACGTCGGCGCCCCCAAACCCTGGAGGGGAGGCGGTTTCCCGGGCAGGGGAATTTCCGGACGCGGTCTGCTGGCTGCCTTCCCTTGTTCGTCCATCATGCTTCCCGGTTTCCTTCCGCCACCTCCACGAGGATCTGCTCGAACGACGATCCCCGCGCCTCGAAGGTCTTCACCCGCAGACCCGCCGACATCATAGCCGCCAGCAGATCCGCCTGGCCGTCGTTGTCGCCCTTGAATCCAAAACGCACCTCCGCCTCGTCGTACTCCACATCATGCACCCCCTCGCAGGACGCAAGCCACGTCAGCAGGCCATCCTGACCGTCGACCATCGTGACGCACAGCAGCCGGTCCGACCTTCCCAGCTCACCCCGCACCTCGTCCTCGGTTCCCGACGACAGGATCCGCCCCTGGTTCATCACGCAGAGCAGTGAGCACATCTCCGCCAGCTCGCTCAGGATGTGCGAACTCACCAGCACCGTGGCCCCGTCCGCCGCCAGCTTCTGCAGGGCGAGGCGCAATTCCCGCCGCGACAGGGGGTCCAGTCCGCTCGCTGGCTCGTCGAGAATCAGGACCTGGGGCCGGTGCAGAAGCGTCTTGGCCAGCACCAGGCGCTGGGTCTGGCCACGCGACAGTGCCTTGCACCACGCCTCGCGTTTATCCAGCAGATTGACGATTCCCAGACACTCCTCGACCCGCTCCCGGCGCGCTGTCCGCCCACCCAGCACGTGCGTGTCGGCATGAAAGTCGAGAAACTCCCACACCTTCAAATCCGAAGGCACCGGCGCCAAGTCCGGCATGTAGCCCATGATCCGCCGCGCTGCGGACGTCGACTCCAGCACGTCGTGGCCCGCCACCATCACCTCCCCGTAGGTCGGCTCCATCAGCGTCGCCAGCACCTTGAAGGTGCTCGTCTTCCCCGCCCCGTTCGGCCCCACCAGCCCACAGACCACCCCGCACGGAATCGACAGACTCACGTCATTCACCGCGATGAAATCACCGTAGTCGACCCGCAGGTCACGGATCTCGATCGCGCTCCCGGTCACCTCCCTCATCAGAAACCCGCGTCGTCCAGAAGGTCCCAGTCGCGCGGCAGCTCCAGGCCCATCCGCCGCATCTCACGCTCCGCCTCCAGTCGGCGCTCCTCCTGATACTCCCTGTAGCGGTCCAATTGATCCGGCCGCAACACCCGGCGGATCGCCTCATCTCGCGCCCGGCCCTCCAGCCGGCCGGTGTCGCCCCCCATCCCGTCAAATTCCATGCCGGGATCGTAGCGCCGCGACCCCCGCGTCATCACTGCGAACATCCCGTCCAGCTGGTCCTCGTCCAGATTCACCACCTCGTCGAGTCTGTGCAGCCGCCGGTTCGCCTCGTCCTGCACGCTGTCCACCCGCCCCTGCAGGCGCTCCGCCTTGAATGCCGCCAGTTCCTCACTCTGAAGCCGGGTCTCCATGAAGGCATCCAGACCGCGCTCCGAATCTTCGTTCATCTCCATGACACGCACAAAATCCACGAATCCGGTCGTCTCACTGTTGATCATGTCATGGAAGGCCCGGGCATTCTCCTCCTCCCTCTTCCGGAACCACTCCTTCAACTCCACCTGCCCCTCGTCCGACAGGTGGTATTCCCGGGCATAGTGCCCCGCCAATGAGTCGAACCGCTCCTCCTGCTCCACCATCCGCATCCGGTCAAACAGGGGCGCCATGTCCCGCATCCACGGCTTCATCGTCCAGAAGACATCGTCGAGGCTCACATCCCGGCCCTCCCTGATGTCCTCCGCGATCGAGCGTATCCCGTCCCCCACCGTCCGCCTGCTCCCCGGACCGTAGTTTGCCTCGTACCTGGACAACTCCCTCCGCGTCACCCGCAACTCACCCTGCAACTTCTCCACCTTTTCCTCCGTCGACCCCTCTTCCGGCGGCATGCTCTGCTGAAACAGAATCGCCCCCACCACTCCCACCGCCAAACCGATCACAAGCCCAAGATACTGGCGCATGCGGCACCTTCCGCGATCCGTGGTAAAACACAAGAAACAAGCCCCACCCCTCCTGCTGCGATGCCTCAAACTCGCCCAGTTTGCCCTAACCGTGAGCTGGTCATTACCCCCTCGCAATGATCTCGAATTGGCTGTAGGCTTTAAATGGAATTCATGAACAGGCAGAACTTCATTACGGTCGGGATAGCAGCCGGGGCATTCCTGTTCACCGAGGCAAGGGCCCAGCAGCAGGACCGTGACGCCATGGTCAGGGACGATCGCAGCGCGATGCAGAATTCCGCGGTCTGGATTTACAATGACGTGGAAAAGGGATTCGAGCGGGCCGAAAAGGACGGAAGACCGCTGCTGATCGTCTTCCGCTGAATACCGTGACACGCCTGCGAGGGCCTCGATGCGCAGGTTGCGCGTCCCACAGAAGAAAAACTAAAGGCGCTGCTGGAAAAATTTGTATGTGTCCGCGTGGTGCAGGCAAACGGCATCGACCTCTCTCTCTTTCAGTTCGATTATGATCTGACCTTCGCCGCCTTCTTCATGAATGCGGACCGTACCATCTACGGGCGCTACGGGACCAATCCCAGCCAGGAGAATCCCGGACGGGACATTTCACTGCAGGGATTTATTGCCTCCCTGGAAGCTGCCCTCAAACTTCACGGGAACTATCCAGAGGGAAAAGAAGCCCTCCTCCTGAAGAGTGGCAGGAAAAGCCGCTACCCGACTCCTGAACGTTATCCATCACTGCGCAAATTTTCCCCCGATATCGACTATGCCGGGCAGGTTGCCCGCAGTTGCATCCACTGCCACCAGATCCCTACCGCTGAACACCTGATCCATCGCTCAAGCGGGAAACCCTTCCCTGAGAAAGCCCTCTTTGCGTGGCCACTGCCTGCGATCATCGGGCTGGAATTACGACCCGGCCATTGTGCCACGATCAAGAACGTGGAACCGGCAAGTCCCGCTCAACGGGCACGATTCAAAGCCGGTGATGAAATCATTACCCTGGCGGGACAGCCGATGCTCTCAACAGCTGATATCCAGTGGGTGTTGCACAACGCGGGGAAAGAACCCCGTATCAATGCCGTGGTCAGGCGCGGTGACAAAAAGCTCAGCCTTGACCTGGTGCTTCCAGAGGGGTGGCGCCACAGGGCGGACATCTCCTGGCGGGGCAGTTCATGGGATCTGCGCCGGGTGGTGCTGGGTGGCATGCGCCTGAAGCCCCTACCCGAAGCCCGGCAACGGCACAAAAGCCTCACCGGGATGGCTCTGCATGTCGCACATCTCGGCCGATACGGGGAACATGGCGTGGCATACCGATCAGGGCTCCGCAAGGGGGATATCCTCCTCAGCTTTGATGACCGAGATGATCTGCTCAGCGAGAGCTCCGTGCTTGCCCATGGCCTGCAAAAAAGAACGAGCGGGGAACAGGTCACGGTGAAAATCCTCCGCGGGGAGCGCCGCCTCGAGTTCAAGCTGCCGATGAAGTGAGCTTGCATTTCACCTTTGAGCGACTGACGCCAGCACGGCAAACCCAACCCCATCCCGATCCGTCGGACCGCCCCAGGGCCTTTACCATAAAGCCCGTTCTTCCCAGTTGGGCAGGTTTGGGCGCAGGAGGGGATGCCTCCCCGAATGTTCCGCCTTTCGAAGAGCCTTGTCGAAAAAGGAAATTCCTTTCAGTAATTGGCATATGCAAGACGGCAAAATTCACTGCATTGCCAAGACGTTTTTCCTCTCCACGGTTATTCTATCCATCTGTCTCCCCTTCAACGGATGTAACCCTACAGAAAAAACACAACCTGGGAACACCGAGCAACCCGGGAACACCGAGCAACCCGGGAACACCGAGCAACCCGGGAACACCGAGCAACCCG
>JAAZXD010000015.1 GCA_014240355.1 Roseibacillus sp.
AAGAAACCGCAGTTCGTTGTGACCGAATGGGCTACCGATCCTGCAATTGCGAACACGGTGGCGATCTCCGTGGACGATCAGGGAAGGGCCTATGTCACTGCCGCCAGGCGCCGCAAGCAAAGCAGCCTCGACATTCGCAACCATCAGGACCTCGTAAAGAAGGATCTCAGCCTGACCACCGTGGAGGAGCGCCGCGCCTGGTATCGCGAGTATCTCACCGGGAAGAACTGGATCCCCGATCGAAACGGAGACGGAGCCAGGGACTGGCGTGATCTCACCGTCCAGAAGGACAGCGTGATACAGGTAGCGGACAAGGACGGGGACGGAAAGGGTGAAGCCATTCGAACCCTGGGTGAATTTCACACCGAGGTGACCGGAATCGCAGCCGGGGTGCTGGCCGTGAATTCGGACGTATTCGTAGCGGCCGAACCAGATTTTCTCCGCTACCACGATTCAGATGGGGACGGATTCCCCGATGCGCGTGAAGTCGTGGCCACCGGCTTCCAGGTCCACATGGGCCAGGGCGGCCACAACCTGAGCGGGGTCGCCCTCGGACCTGATGGCAGGGTCTACTGGTCCCTCGGGGACAAGGGGCACTACGTCAAAACAAGGGAAGGAAAGATCTACCACCAACCCAACAGCGGCGGGATCTTCCGCTGTGAACTGGATGGCTCCCAAGTCGAACGCTACTCTTCCGGTGAACGTAATGCACAGGAACTGGCCTTCGACGCACACGGCAACCTCTTCAGCATGGATAACGACGGGGACTACCCCGGCGAAAAGGAACGCGCCCTCTACATCACCGAAGGAAGCGAACATGGATGGCGTCTCAACTGGCAGTGGTTGCGAAAGCAGGATTTCACCAGGATCAGCGGGATCGCAGCCTACAATCCCTGGATGGACGAGCGTCTCTTCCTCCCCGACCGCGATGACCACGCCGCCTACCTCACACCCACTATCGGAAACTTTGGACCAGGCCCCTGCGGATTCACTGCCAATCCCGGAACCGCACTCTCCCCTGATCTCAGTGACTGCTTCTTCATGACCAACCAGCAGGGACAGGTCCGGGTCTTCCGTTTTCTTGAAAAGGGGGCCCACTTCGAATTCAAGGAACAGGCGGCCATAAAAGGAGGACGCAGTAACACCGGCCTCGCAGTTGGACCGGACGGGGCGCTCTATTCTGCGTGTTACGGGGGAGGCCGGGGATCGATTTTCCGTTTTGATGTAACCGAAGAGCATCAGCATCCGGCCCGCAGGGACACCCAGAGAATCCTGGCCCTTGATGCGGAGAAGATCGCCCCGGGGAAACTCCCCGGGTGGCTTGGCCATCCCGACCAGCGGGTTCGGATGAAGGGGCAGTTGGAACTGGCGCGGCGCAACATGTCCGAGGCGCTCACGGAAGTCCTCCGGAATCCCGAGGCAACCCGACTGGCCCGGCTCCACGCAATCTGGGGCATCGGACAGATCTCCCGCCGCGCCCCCATGGCCCTCACTTCCCTGGAACCTGCCTGGCAGAGCGACGACCTTGAAGTTCTTGCCCAGTGCGCGAAGGTGGCTGGCGATATCCCGGGACACCTGCCGAAGATTGCCGGATTGCGCAAACACCTGCTGGCAGCCCTCGAGCACAAGTCACCGCGTGTACAGTTCTTTGCGGCCATCTCCCTTGGCAAGCACAAGGTGGAAGAGGCCGCACCGGGATTGATCAATCTCCTCGCAACTGGCGGATCCAAGGATCCCTACCTGCGTCACGCTGCCATGATGGGCTTGAAAGGAGCTCTGTCTCCCGCACGGCTCGCCAGCCTCCACGAGCACGACAACAGGACCGTCCGTCTCGCCGCCATCGTGGCCCTCCGCAACCTCCGGGCACCAGAGATCACCGCCTTTCTCGAGGACGGGGACGAACTGATCCTCCTGGAAGCCGCTCGTGCCATTCACGACGACCAGTCCATCCCGGAAGCCCTGCCCGCCCTGTCCCAGCTCCTCGGTCGCCCCGGCCTTACAAACGAAGCCCTCATGCGCCGCGTCATAAACGCAGCCTTCAGAGTCGGCACCTATCCGGCCCTGTTACAACTCGAAGGTTATCTCAAGCGCAGGGAAGGTTCCTCCAGGATGAAGCGCACCGCCCTGGCCTCCCTCCTCTGGTGGTCTCAGCCACCTGTCCTCGATGCCGTGGAGGGACGCTACCGAAAACACGCACCCCGGGATTCCAAGCCTGCAAATGAAGCCGTCTCCAGGCTCAAGGTTGTCATCATGGAAGACAATGAACTGCGCGAAGTGCTCCTCAACGGTGTTTCCGTGCGCGGGGAAGCCAGTTGGCTCGAAGGAACCAGCGAACACTTCGGGAAACTGTCTTCCTCCCTGCAGATAAAGGTGCTCGATGGACTCGCCAGGACGAACTCCCCGGACCTCGGGGAATTCGTGCAGGCCGCCCTTGCTTCTGATGATCCCAAGGTTCAGGAGAAAGCCCGCACCTACGCGGCACAGGCAGGGGTGCCCATGCTCGATCTCCTCCTCGGCATTCTCGAGAAGAAAGGATCCGCCGGACAGGGTAAGGCCATCAAACAACTGGCCGAGGACAAGGATCCGCGGGCCCGGAAGAAATTCGCATCCCTGGTTGAGCAATACCGGAACTGAAAAGCCGATCCCCGATGGAAACTGGAATTATGGCAGGCGGCCCAGGCCAAGGGGATCAGACTTCCTGAAACCTCCGACCGCCTTGAGCAGGGGGGTGATGCGGAACGGGGCAAACAGCTTGTAACCAATCACGCTGCCGCGCAGTGCATTCGCTGCCACAAACTGGGCAAGGAGGGTGGGAAACCGTCCCCGGAACTGACCATCGGTCCCGAACTGAACAGAATTGGAGCTCAGCGGGACCGCAAGCATCTGGTTGCCTCGCTCCTGACACCCAGCAGCGACATCTCGGATGGCTACGGAACGGTCGTCCTGAGGACGAAAGAGGGCGAGGAGGTTTCCGGAATCCTCAGCAAAAAGACCGACCTCTTCTGGACCGTCACCCTCGCCAATGGAAAGAAGCGTAATCTCCGTCCTGATGAGATTTCCAGCCACATCCTCACCTCGGCCATGCCGCCCATGGTTGCTCTGCTCAAGCCGGAGGAGATCCGGGATGTGGTGGAGTTTCTCGCCAGCCTGAAATAGGCGGCAACCCCCGTCTAGGACCCAAGCGTCCAGATCGCCTGTCTCAGGACAGCCCGCGGGGAATCCGCCATCTTTTCGTACCACACCGTCACGAGTTTGCCGTCATCCCGCTCCACGGTCGAAGGGTAGCCCAGATCATGACCCGGACCGTCGACTGAAACCATGATGGGAGTCGACCAGGTCTTCCCCCCATTCTCGCTGACCCGGGCCTGGTTCCCGAACGGCTTGCGGCGGTAACCGTAGCTCATGAGAAGACGTCCGTCCCTGAGGCGCAGCAGATGCGAGGGCAATCCCCACACCCCGATCGGGCGTGGATCACTCCATGTCTTGCCCCCATCAGTTGATTTGCACTGCAGGGTCTCGCCGGAGTTGGTCCTGTTATGATTCCGAATCTGCGCTACCAGCACCCCCTCCGGGGTCTCCACTGCGTGCAGTTCATGATAGTCCTTGTGATTGTCGTCCTTGCGGGCCGGGATATCCGCCAACCACGACCAGGTCTGACCATCATCCGCTGACTCGCAGACACCCACTTTTGATTCGTTGTCCCAGAGCGCCTTACCGGCATAGAGAAGTCGCCCGTCACGGAGTTGAACCGGACCGTGGGTACTATTGACCGGGACGCGGTAACGACCCGAGAACGTCAGCCCCCCATCCGTGGAGCGGATCATCCAGTTCCCGAGTGATTTCCTGCGCCCTTCAGCGTCAGTCCGGTTATGGGCGTCCTGCCAGCGCTTCCCCTTGTTCTTCAACTGCGGTTCGTAGGCCAAGGACGTAAAATTGGTGATCAGGATGCTGCCCCTGGCTGTCTCGAGCACGCCCGCATCACGATCGTCAATGGGGCCGTCCATCACAACCTGCGGAAAACACCAGGTCTCTCCCCCGTCAGTCGAACGCATGAAGTCCGTGCGGCCAAAGGGGCACACATGCGCCTCCCGTCCCCCTGAACACACCAGAAGAAGTTCCCCATCCTTCCGCCGGGCCAAGGTAGGCCACCCGTGGTACAGATCCGGCAACTGACTCACCACTTTCGTCTCCAGAATCCTGGCTACCGGCGCCGCCCGGCCGGAAGTTCCCAGAAAAAGGGTGCTGGCGGAGGAAGAAATCACGAATGTCCGACGCTTCATCAATCCCAGCTAACCTCACCTGTTAAGGGGGGGCGATTCATTTCTGCATGGCCACCAGGATCGCTCCGCACACCGCCAGGAGAACTCCCAGGATCTTGCGCTTCGTCAGGCGCTCCCTGAGAAAGAGGACCGCCAGGATGATGATAAAGACCGTGGAAAACTGATTGTAGATCGCCGCCCTCCCCGCAGTGGTGTGCTTGAACCCTGCTGTCCAGAACATGGTTCCCATGAAGGGACCCAGAAAACTCATCGGGATCATGATCTTCCAGATGTCACGGCGACGAAACCCCAGGAAGACTTCCCGTATCGGGAGCCGGATGGAGGCGACGGCAATCAGCACGACGGTAGCCACCAGAAAACGATACGCTGAGAGCCAGACAACCGAATGCTCCCTGATCACGTCCCGCACCATGAGGATTCCGAATGCCATTATAAGATGGGAACTCACCGCCATGATGATGCCCACTACCAGATCACGCTCGCTATGCACGTCCTCGGTCTTACGCATTCCAACCGCTACCCCGGACACCACCAGGACACCACCGAGCAACTCCCACCGTCCCAGCATTTCCCCAAAGAGCAGAAACCCCACCGCCACCATGGAGGGTGAGTACATGACCCCGGCAAGGGCCTGCAAACTCGCCCCCAGCCTGTTGAGAGCCGCCGCATAGAGCGTATCGGCAATCGTGATGCCCAGAATGGCGCTCACGGTCAGGCGCAGATAATTGCACGCAGACAGGGAGGGAAAAAACGATTCGCCGACCAGCGGAATCGCAATCACAAAGAAGATGGTGGCAGTTCCACCCTTGAAAACCGTCAGGGCCACCGGCGGAACCTGGAATCCCGCAACCCTCATCAGGATCACACAGAAGGACCAGACCAGGGCGGCCAGAACTGCAAAGATCTCACCCTCATTCATCGCACCGGTAACTGGAGGGGGGAAACCTGCCGCCTGGAACCGAAACTGGCAAGCATCAGCCCTCTCCAGTTGCAGATAGACACCAGTCCGGGCTACGGATTACCCTCCCTTGGTATCGGCCTCATCCTTCCCTCATGACCAAACTACTCCCCTGCCTCGCACTCGCCCTCCTTGAGGTTCTGTCGGCCCAGGATACCGGAAAAAAACTCCCCCTTCCGGGCACATCATTCGAGATCGAGGGGCGCATCGCCTTCCTGATTCTACCCACCGGCGATCAGCGCAAGGCAGGTCCGGCGGCATGGGTCTGGTATGCCCCGACGTTGCCCAACCTTCCTGGCAGGGAAGAGAGATGGATGTTCGAACGCTGGCTGGCTCGCGGCATAGCCATCGCCGGGATCGACGTGGGAGAATCCTATGGCAGCCCGTCCGGTCGCAAACTCTACAACGCCCTGCATGAGACCCTGGTGAAAAAGTATGACCTCACCCCGCGGGCCTGCCTTCTTGGCCGGAGCCGGGGAGGCCTGATGCTCTATAACTGGGCCGCCGAGAACCCGGACAAGGTGGCCTGCATTGCCGGGATCTACCCCGTGTGCAACCTTGCAAGTTGGCCCGGACTTCCACGGGCCTGCGGTGCCTACGGATTGAGTGCTGGCGAACTCAAGGCCACTCTTGGACAGCACAATCCCATCGACCGCCTCGCTCCGCTGGCCAAGGCCAAGGTGCCCATCTTCCACATCCACGGCGACAAGGATCGTGTCGTCCCCCTGGATGCCAATTCCCGCACTGTCGCGGAACGCTACAGGACACTTGGAGGATCCATGACTCTCAAGGTGATTGAAAACCAGGGCCACAACATGTGGCCCGGATGGTTCCAGAACCAGGAACTCGTCAACTTTGTGATCAAGCACGCCGCTGGCAACGCAGGAAAAGAAAAGTGATCTCTCCTCTTCTCAAACTCTCTTGCCTGACCGCGCAATTGACGAATACTTGGACTAACGTGCACCACCTCCTCATCATTCTGGCGGCATCGCTTTTCACGCTGACTCCATCATTTTCAGCCGACCCCAAGCCAAAGGTAACCGCCGGGAATCCAGCCCGTGAAATCGCAGCTCTGGGCGGGCATGTCTTTAAGAGCACCAAGACCGGAAAGGTGACCGAAATAACACTCAACGGATCCGCCAGACTCAGCGATGAAGACCTCGTTCACCTCAGTGGCTACAGGTCCCTGACCGACCTGTCCCTGGAAGGCACCACGGTGAGCGGTTCCGGCCTGATCCACCTCGCCAATCTCGGGAAACTGGAGTGGCTTAATCTCTGGCAAACCAACGTCGGCGATAAGGGACTGGCGCACCTCCCTGCCTTGAAGTCCCTCAAATATCTCCCGGTGGGCAACACCAGGATCACCGACGCCGGCCTCAATCACCTCAAAGGCATCCAGAGTTTACTCTACCTTGGACTTCGTAACACTGCCATAACCGATGACGGCGTGGCCAAACTCATTGCTCTCCCGGCCCTTAAGGAAATCAATCTCCGGAATACCCGGGTAACCGATGACTGCATCGCCTCCCTCGTCAGAATCAAGACCCTCCAAAAAGTCTGGCTGGGCGAAACCAGGGTGACTGCCAAGGGGAGAAGCCGTCTCCGATCTGCCCTGCCCCGGTGCGAGATCGATCTCACGGAGGAGTGAGGAGGGACCTTGCCGCCCTGCCACACACCTGCACTCCTCCAGGATTCCAGGGTTCGCTCCTCATATTCCGTTCAGGGCGTCCCGCAGGATCTGGATGGTGTGACGCACCTCGATGGAGGCATCAAGTCTCCCAAGATGCATCTTCAACTGGGTCAGGCATCCGATATTGCCGCTCGCCACCATCATCACACCACTATCCATGACCGCCCGTGCCTTCTGCTCTCCGAGCGAGGCTGCCACCTCCGGTTGGTCGATATTGTAGGTGCCCGCCGATCCACAACAAAGGTGAGCATCGCACAGTTCCACAACCTTCACCCCTGGTATTCTTTGCAGCAGTCGCCGCGGCTCACTCCTTACCCCCTGACCGTTGGAGAGATGGCAGGCATCGTGATAGGCAATGGTTACCTCTTCTCCCCGATCCGGAATTTCTCCCGGTCCACCCAATCGCTCAAGAAACACGCTGACATCCACCACCAGAGCCGCCAGTTCTGCCGCACGCTCCTCATCATCCGTTCCCTTGAGAATCAGCGGATACTCATGCATCCCGGACCCACAGCCCGCCGCATTGGTGATCACGGCGTCCACTTTCGAAAAAGCCTCTATATTCCGACGGGCATACTCCTTGGCCGCCCGGTGGTCTCCCACGTGCCAGGAGAGAGCGCCGCAGCAAGTTTGCTCCCGCGGCACGACCACCTCCACTCCGCTACGAGTAAGAACGTCTATGGTGGCCGCGTTGATATCAGGATCCAGCACCTGCTGGGCACACCCAGCCAACAAGGCCACAGTAGCCCGGTGTTCGCCCCGTGCTTCATACCGCTCCTGCAACTTCTGCTCCGGTGGCAACGGGGACGGCAGGAGATCCATCATCGGTCGCATCGACCTGGGCAGAACCCCGGCAAGCGGCTTGACCAACCCGGCCATTCTTGCCGCAACCCGGAAGCGATCCGGATGAGGAAGCGTCCACGAGACCAGACGCCGACGGACTTTCTCTCCAAGCGGACGAGAGCGTTGATCTTCAGCCAGGGCACGGAAGGGGCTGATGAGGTTCCGATACTCCACTCCTGACGGACAAGCCGGTTCGCAGGCCAGGCACCCGAGACAGGCATCGAGATGAGGAAGCGCGTCCTCAATCTCCAGTCCGCCCTCAAGCACCTCCTTCATCAGCACGATCCGACCTCGCGGAGTATCGAGTTCCTGTTCCAGTTCGCCATAGGTCGGACAGGCCGCCAGACAGAATCCGCAGTGAACGCAACTGCGCACTGCCTCCTCCATCGGTTCCCCAAACGGTCCGATCTTCCCCGAGTCGATCTTATGAAGCATTGGTATTCTCCTCCATTGCACAACCAGTTCAGATCCCTGGGAAACGATTCCCGGGATCGAGAGCCTCCTTCACCGCTCCAAGAATTGCATTCTCTCTCCGCTCCCCCAGCCACGGACCGTTGGAATCGCTCCCCCTGATCGTCAATCCCGCCATTGAATGCCCCTTCAACATCTCATCAACTGCATCAAGCTCGTTCCGGCCAAACGAAAACCAGGCAACATTTCCCCCGGAAGAGCACCAGCATCGCACCGCGCCCCCACAGCCATCCACCCAACCCGCCAACTGACTGACTCTGGAGAGCGTAATCGGGACCTTGACAAGAAACTCCCCCTGCGCCCAACGGGCCTCCCGAAGATCCCTCCATCCCGTGATCCCCCTGAACTGTTCCACCTCACCAGCCCAGCGACCTTCAATTTCCTCACAAATTTGATCGAGTGCCTCTCCGGGACCACCGAGTCGCAGGAGAATCGTCTTCTCGGAAGGGTCATATTCGAGCGCATCGGCCTCCCAGCGGGACGAAGCCACCTCCGCCAGGCGCTCCACCGCGCTCACATGATCCGGACAAATAACCGACAGATTAACCGTCTCAAATGGTGCGGGGAACACCTTGAAGCTGAGTTCGGTCATGACCCCGAACCGTCCCATGCTTCCCACCAGGAACTTGGGGAGATCAAAGCCCGCCGCATTCTTGACCACCTTGCCCCCCGAGCGAACCAGCTCACCCGCCCCGTCCACGAACTGCACTCCGATGAAAAAATCGCGCAATCCGCCAAAACGAAAGCGTCCCGGTCCACACGCTCCCGAGGCCACCGTCCCCCCCAACGTCGCTCCGGACTCTGCAAAGAGCGGATCAAAGGGTAGATACTGCCGTTTCGCCTTCAGGACCTCCTCCACCTCCCTTATCGTCGTTCCCGCCCTGGCCGTAAAAGTGTACTCGGACGCCTTGTAATCAGTGATCCCCGTCAACCCGCTCAATCCAAGCTCCTTTCCCTCCCCGACAAGCGCCGGCTTGGTGCGTCCGCCCACTGCGCTGATTCGTGCATGGGCTCTCACCACCTCCGCGACCTCTTCTGCGCTGGAAGGTTTTTCTGTCATCATTCCCTCGAAATCACGCCCGCCTCCTCGAGCGGATGCAGTCCGGACCGGGACAGGGAAGGTGCCTCCGGTCCCGGGAACATCTTGCCTGGATTGGCCACTTCCTTCGGATCGAAAGCCGCTCGCACCCGCTTCATCACCTCGATGTCATAATCCGAAAACATCCCCGGCAGGTAGTCGCGCTTTTCCATTCCGACGCCGTGCTCGCCCGTAATGGAACCACCCATCTCCACACACATCTCAAGGATGCGCCCCGCCAGAGCTTCGGCCCCCTCCAGGCTGCCTTCCCTCCGTCCATCATAGAGAATGAGCGGATGCAGGTTGCCATCGCCGGCATGGAAGACATTGGCCACACGAAAACCGGTCTCCTCCGACATCTCACCAATCCGGCGTAGGGCTTCACCCAGTCGGGTCCGTGGCACCACACCATCCTGCACGATGAAATCCGGGCTCAGCCTGCCCACCGCGGAGAAGGCGCTCTTCCGCCCTTTCCAGATGGTCATGCGTTCCACCGAATCTGCCGCCACCCGTTTCTCGAAGGAACGGGTCTTTTCCAGAATTTCGTCCAACTGTGCCCGCTCCACTGCCACCTTTTCCATCGGTCCCTCCAATTCAACGATGAGGACCGCCTCAGCCCCCGCCGGGTAACCACAGGACACCGCCGCCTCGGCCGCTTCAATCGCCAGGGCATCCATTATCTCAAGAGCACCCGGCAACAGCCCAGAATCGATCACGGCACCCACCGCATTACCCGCCTCCTCCAGAGAGCGGTAACCCGCCAGCACGGTGTGGAAACACTCAGCCTTCGGGAGCAGGCGCAGGATAAATTCCAAACCCACTCCGAAGAGCCCCTCGGAACCACAGAACAGGCCGGTGAAATCCGGTCCCACCTGCTCACGGCTCCGCCCTCCGAACTCTACCACCTCCCCGGTGGCAAGCACCGCCTTCATCCCCAGTACGTGATTGGCGGTCATGCCGTACTTGAGGCAGTGCGCCCCCCCTGAATTGAAGGCCACGTTGCCTCCGATCGTACAGATCGTCTGGCTTGAAGGATCAGGAGCAAAGTGCAGTCCATGCGATTCGGAGGCCCGGGTCACATCGAGATTGATGACACCCGGTTCCACGATCGCCACCCGATTGACCGGATCAACCTCCAGAATGCGGTTCAGGCGGTTGAGGGTGATGACAATCCCCTCCTCTACCGGCAGTGATCCACCCGAGAGAGACGTCCCGCTTCCTCTCGCCACAAAGGGCACACCATGCTGATGGCACCAGCGCACGACCTTGATGACCTCCTCACCGGTCTCGGGCAGCACCACCGCCCGCGGCTTTGTCCTGAAGGCCGTCAAACCGTCTGATTCGTAGGCCGCAAGGTAGACATCCCCGGTAAGGACCCGGCCACCCGGAAGCAACGCTTTCAGCGATTCAATCATCCCATCACTTTTCCGAGCGCTGCCAGCAGCAGGTCCACATTTTGCCGGGTTGCCGCATGTCCCATCAACCCAATCCGCCAGGCTTTCCCCGCGAAGGGCCCGAGCCCCGCACCAATCTCGATAGAGTAGTCGTCGAGCAAACGGCTCCGGACCGGACCGTCCTCGACGCCTTCCGGGATTGATACACAATTCAGGGTGTGAAGTGAGTTCTTCGGGATGTAGGAGATGCCCAGGCGATCCAACCCGGCCCGCAGGCGCTCGTGCATAACCCGATGCCGCTCAAAGCGCGCCTCCAACCCCTCTTCCAGCACGATGGCCAGAGCCTCCCGCAAACCATACACCATATTGATCGGCGCGGTGTGATGGTAGGCCCGGGTGCCGGTACCGGAGTAATAGTCCCGCAGCATGGAGACGTCGAAATACCAGCTCTGCACCTTGCTCTCACGCGCATCCATCACCGTGATTGCACGCTCCGAAAACGAGACCGGCGACAACCCGGGGGGACAGGACAGACACTTCTGTGTCCCTGAGAATATGGCATCGATTCCCCACTCATCGACATTCACCGGATGACCACCGAGAGACGTCACTGCATCGACTGCCAGAAGCATGCCCGCCTCATGTGCCATCTTCGAGATCTCGATCAACGGTTGATGCACCCCCGTTGAGGTCTCCGCATGCACAATGGTCACCAGACGAGCCTTCGGATGCGCCTGCACAGCCTCCCCCACCGCCTCATCCGTGATGACTTCCCCCCACTCCGCTTCCACCGTGTGCACAGTTGCTCCACAACGTTCCATGATATCCTTCATTCGTCCTCCAAAAACCCCGTTGATACAGACGATCACCTCATCACCCCGCTCCACCAGATTACTTGCGATCACCTCCATTCCCGCCATGCCCGTGGCAGAGACCGGAAAGGTCAGCGCGTTCTCGGTCCGAAAGACCCGCCGCAACATGGCGCAGCACTCATCCATGACATCGATATATTCCGGGTCAAGGTGCCCCATCGTCGGCGACGCCAGGGCCTTCAGCACCCGAACCGGAACAGAGGACGGACCAGGGCCCATCAGGATGCGCTCGGGGGGGCTCAGTTGTGCAAATTCACTCATGACTCCCCATCATCCTCTTCCTGCGCCCGGGCTTGCCAACCGAAAAAGCGACAGACCGGCTTCCGCAATCCAACGCGCCACTCAAATCAGGGCCTGGGAAACGACCGGGAACACCATCATTGATCTCCCGGCACAACGGAAATGCTCTTTGTCCATTCCCCCCACGACCGGAACTGGACTGCTCAACCTCCCCGCTCAATCCGAAAGAGGCAGGCAATCTCCTCCGCTATCGCTTCTTCTGCGGCAGCGACGAAATCACTCCCAACTCGCGCAGTTCCTGTGCGGCCCAGCTATGCTGTTCGCGGAATTCATCATTATCGACCTCACTCTCCATGAGACTCTCCCAGGTAGTCACCGACTCCCGGAGATAATTGACGGCATCATCCTCCTTGCGGGCATCGTGGGCAGCCCGGCCAAGATCACCGGTGAGGTAAGCCAGTGAGCGTTTAATTTCGCGTTGACTGGGATAACTCACCTTTTGAGCAATGAGATCGATGAAGGTCTGGCGCGCCTTGACTCCCAGGGGCAGGGCCTCGGCGTGCTTCCCCTCGGCGCTCAGCAATCCGCATTGCTGCCAGGCCAGGATTCCCAGACGAAACCGCGTGGCCGGATTCTTGGCATTCCTGCGCAGCGCCGCCTCCGCATGGGCCTGGCCTTCCTGGACGAGGCGCAGCGCATCCTTGGAATATCCGGTCCCCGCCCGGCAGGCCGCCAGCACACTCTTGAGAGAGGCCAGTTGATTGAGTGCCTCTTCGCGCTCCTCGGGATTGCCCACCGCGGTCTCCAGCAACTCCAGGGAGCGGGCTGCGAGATCGTCTGCCCGGTCCAGTTCACCCTCTTCCAGCGCCGACTGGGCAATCGCACCCAGCGCCTCGGAAAGCTCCACCTGGACATCGGCCCGGTTGGGCTGAACTTCAAGCAACTCCATCAATTCAACCGCGGCCTGCTCGCGCAGGAGAATTGCGGCATCCACTTCGCCGGCTCCCGTAGCCGCCTGGGCCGCCGAGGTATAGCCCCGGGCCCGCCAGATACGAAGGGCTGAGAGAGAAGGCTGTTCCTCACACAACTGGTTCATTTCCGCGAAGGCCTTGCGGTAAATCTCAAGTGCAGCCGTGTTGTCGCCGTTACGGAACTGCATGCGTGCCTCCGCCATCCGCAGGGCCGATCTAAGGCGCCGCGTCTCGCGCTCGCCTTCCGG
Source organism: Roseibacillus sp. (assembly GCA_014240355.1). GTDB lineage: Bacteria > Verrucomicrobiota > Verrucomicrobiia > Verrucomicrobiales > Akkermansiaceae > Roseibacillus_B. The sequence continues at coordinate 13,046 of JAAZXD010000015.1, forward strand.
TAGGGAGGCAAGAGCAGTTTCAGTCTCCGACAGTTCCCCAGGCGTCACTTCAGTGTCGGGATCCTCCGATCCGACCAGACACACCAGCACCCGAGTACGGGCCAGACGCTTCTGGGTATCAAGATCGGTCACTGCGGCCTCGCCAAGGACCTCCAGCATCTTCTCGCGGGCCAATTGTGGCCTGTCACCGGCGAGAGCCACCTCGGCCAGAGCCAGTTTCAGGCGCCACGAGTTCTTCCGGAGGTCTTCCGGCAACTGCTCAAGCACTCCGAGCTGGCGCTCCAGCCTGTCCTGCAACATGGAAAGTCGACCCATGCGACCCTCCAGGGTGGGAAGTTGCTCTGCCCCCCGCTCAAGGGACCAGGACAGGAGTTGATCGCTGAGCTTGTGCGCCTCCATGAGGTCGTTGGCCATCTCGTGGACCGCAGCCTCCTGCTCCTTGCTCACCTTCTCGAGCTGGCTACGATCCGCCAGCATCTCAAGGAATTTCCGGTGCTGCTGACGCAGTTTCTCGGGGTCCGCCTCGGGCTCCACCTCCACCGGCTTCACAACCTCCACCTCCACCACCTGAGGTTCGGGTTTTTTCTGACTGATCAACTTGTAGGCCAACACCGCTCCCAGAGTCGCGCAGGCCGCCATTCCCATCGTAGCAGCACTCCGCCACTTCTTCTGCCTTCGTTCGATGATTTCGACGCGGCACTGATCGGCTTCGACTGCGAGGCGCTGTTGGCGGGAGCTCGCAATGGTCTCTAGGGCGCGCAGCACTTCGCGCATGTCCCCATACCGCTTCCATGCATCAAGTTGCAGGCAGCGTTCGACAATCAGTCGACCTTCTTCCTCCTCCCGCGTGGGCGCCACACCCTTCCACTCAGCAATCTGGGTCCTCTCCAGCTTAACCGCGATACGCTCGCAATCAGACTCCACGCCACGACGGCGCTGCTCTCCCATCGCAGGGGCAACCTTCTCGAAGGTTTCATGGCAGCGCGGAAAGACCCCGTTGAGGAGGCGGAAGGCCAGCGACCCGAAGGCATAGACATCCCAACCGTAGCCGGCTCCTTCCAGATAACCGTCAGGATTCATGAGCTGCTCCGGCGGGGCGTAGAGCAGGGCGTCCGTGTAGGAGAGTTCCTTTAGACCCGGCATGAGCCCCTGGGCGTAATCCGACAGGAGAATCTCGTTGTCAGAATCAAGAAAGATATTCCCAGGCTTGAGGTTGCCGTGAGCCACCCGACGGCGGTGAAACTCTGCCAGCACCTGCGCTAACCGTCGAATCAGCATCCATGATCCGCGCTTGCCCAGGTAGTCTCCGAGCTGCAGCTGCAACGTCCGGGGGACAAACCGCTCCCCGGCCCCCTGGATAACGCGATCGGCCATCAAGCCGCCAATGAGCAGGTAGGGCTCTTTTTCGAGGGAATGGGCTATCAGCGGGACCGTCGTCTTGGGTGGACTGGCCCGATAGAGGCGGTTGACCCGGTTGCCCAACAGTTCCGGATTGATCGACTTCGGATCCAGAATTTTTACTGCAACGAGGCTTCCAGAATCATGCCGTGCGGTATAAACAGTACCGCATGATCCCTTCCCGATTAACGTGTCAATCCGGTAGCCGGGAATTTCAGGGAGGCTCATACAGGAATAATGCTACTCTGCGGCTTGGCCTGGCTAAGGGCATCTGTCATGAAAGGAAGCCCTTGACCAGGTCGTAGCCCACGAAAGGGCCTAGACTTTCTGGGATTAATCTTTAAAGAAGGCTAACATCTCTACCGTAGGATCACCATGAAAAATATACAGTGTCCCGGCAACCCGCTCGCTCAGGACTATTCACGCCGCGAATTTCTCTCCGTGGGCATGCTCGGCAGCCTCGGCCTTACCCTGCCCCAACTGCTTAAAATGGAAGCCCGGGGTGCCCAGAAATTCTACGAGACAAAGGAGGGCGTGGCGAAATCCGTGATCCATATCTTCCTGCCCGGGGGCGCCGCCCACCAGGAGACCTTCGATCCAAAATACCTCGCTCCGACCGAATACCGCGGACCGCTCGGAACGGTTAACACCGCCATCAAGGGCGAACGGTTCAGCCAGCACCTCGATCATCTCGCCAAGATTGCGGACAAGATCACTGTCATCCGCTCCATGGCTCACGGTGAAGCCGCCCACGAGCGGGGCACCCACAACATGTTCACCGGTTACAAGCCCTCCCCCGCCCTCAAATATCCTTCCTTCGGTTCGGTAGTCTCCCATGAACTTGGACCTCACAACAACCTTCCTCCCTACGTCTGCATCCCCAGCGTTCCTAATAGCTTTGCCAACTCCGGCTACCTTTCCTCCGCCTACGGACCGTTTGCGCTTGGAAACGATCCCAGTCGCAAGGACTTCACGGTCCGCGACCTGAACCTGCCCTCCGGTGTCGACGACAAGCGCTTCAACCGCCGACGCTCTCTCCTCGAAACCGTTGACTACCATTTCAAGTCCTTGGAGGAATCCGATGCCCTCGCGTCGATGGACGCGTTCTACCAGCACGCCTACGCCATGATCTCCTCCCAGAAGGCCCGTGAAGCCTTCAACCTGAATGCCGAGGACCAGAAGATGAAGGAACGCTACGGGATCAACGCGCCCGGACAGCGCATGCTCCTCTCCCGCCGCCTGGTGGAGGCCGGGGTGCGTTTCGTCTCCATGACTGCTGGCGGATGGGACCACCATGACAACATCAAGGGCGCCATCGAAAGCAACCTTCCCCCCATCGACCAGGCCCTCGCGGCCCTCATCAGCGATCTCGATGAACGTGGCCTCCTGGATTCCACCATGGTTCTTCTCTCCTCCGAATTCGGACGGACCCCCAAGATCAACAACAATGCCGGCCGTGACCACTGGCCCCGAGTCTTTTCCGTCATGCTGGCAGGCGGCGGCGTCAAGCGGGGAATGATTTATGGATCGTCGGACGCCCTCGGTGGCGAACCCGAAGAGGACCGGGTGGGCGTGGAGGATCTTGCCCAGACCATCTACAACCAGCTTGGCATCACTGGGGACAAGGAACTGATGGCACCTGGAGACCGACCGATCGAAATCGTCGACGGTGGACGCGTGCTGGATGAGATTCTCGAGAAGAAAGCGTAATGAGGCGCCACCTCTAACCTGAAGAACCAACCCACTGAGAGACCGCTCGCAGTCAATCCACCCTGACTCCCCGGGGAGTCGGAACAACACCACACCGATGAACACCTTTCCTGTCCGGACCTTCATGGGGGGTCTGGTTTCAGTCCTTCTGGCTCTCCCTTCCCTCGCCTTCACCCCAACCATCGGCACCATCCAGCCGCGGGGAGGACAACGGGGAACCGAAATAACCCTCCACCTCGGTGGCGACCGCCTCTACGAACCACAGGAAATCCTCCTCTATCAGCCCGGGATCACGGTCACCAACCTTGAGAAGGCGGGAGACCAGCACAAGGCGGTCAAGGCCACCATCACGATCGCTCCCGATGCGCCCCTTGGCGAACACCTCCTGCGTCTGCGCTGTAAGGGCGGGGTGACCTACCAGAGAAGTTTCTGGGTGGGCCAGTATCCCACCGTAATGGAAAAGCGAAGTGAGGACGGAGGCCGTGACCTCAACAGCAACTTCAACGAACCCCAGGAGATTGCGATCAACCAGACTGTGCAAGGCGTGGCTGACCGCGAGGATGCCGACTACTACCTTCTCCAGTGCAAAAAGGGACAGCGCCTCTCGGTTGAAGTGGAAGGCATGCGGCTTGGAAGAATTCTCTTTGATCCTTATGTCGCCATCCTCAACAAGGATCGCTTCGAACTGGCGTCCAGTGATGACACCGCTCTTCTCTTCCGCGACTGTGCGGCCTCTATCGTGGTGCCGGAAGATGGCCCCTATACGGTGCTGGTCCGCGAGTCCTCCTACCAGGGAACGGGTGCCTGCCAGTATCGACTCCACGTGGGCGAGTTTCCCCGCCCCACCGCAGTCTACCCTCCCGGGGCACGGCCAGGAGATTCTCTGGAGTTCACCTTCGTGGGCGACCCCACCGGCAACCTGGTGAGCAAGCTTGAGATTCCCCAGGAGAAACAGAGCTTTCGTGCTTTCATCAGAAATGGCGAGTGGTTCGCCCCCTCCGGCATTCCGGTCCGGATCAGTCCCCTGCCCTATCATAATGAAGTGGAACCGAACGAAGGCAGCAAGGAGGCCACCCCGCCCGAAGCGCCCCCGGTCCCTGTCGCCTTCCACGGGATTGTTTCCAAGAAGGAAGACAAGGACTGGTTCCGCTTTGCCGCCAAGAAGGGACAGAAACTGCGCGCCCGCGTC
>JAAZXD010000160.1 GCA_014240355.1 Roseibacillus sp.
TCGCCGTTTTCCTTCTGCTGCTTGATGAGCCAGGCGAGGGCGCGTTGGACGGTGGCCTGGTATTTGCCCCCCTTGTTGTGAACCTCGCCCCAGCCGTAGAAACACAGCAGGGCCAGTCCGGCCCCGGCGGTATCGTAGGCGCCGTTGGCACCGTGTTTGCGCATGTCCCAGCGGCCGTCCCCCTCCTGGTTGCGGGCGAGCCATTCAAGGGCCGCCCCGATGGCACGCTCGGTGGCGTCCGATCCCCCAAGCTGCTCGATGGTGTCCAGTGAGGGCCGTCCGCGTTGTTTCTTGATGAGCTTGGTGATGGCCCGGGTGTCGAGATCATTGGTCGGGGTGGCCAGTTTGCCGGGGAGGAGAGGGTCATTGGCCTGGGCGTCCCCCGGGAGGTTGAGCAGGTTGGTGATGGCATCTCCCGCGCCGTCCAGTTCGGGCGGGGAGCCGAGGGCCTCCAGGCCACGGTGGGGATTGACGGTGTCGCCCCCGGTGTCGGCGGTCTGGGGGGCCGCGTCGGTTTGCGAGACGTCCTTGGACTCGGCCTCATTTTCGACTGCGGTGTCGGTCACCTCGGGTTGCTCGGCCTGCTTGGGCTCCACCTGCTCGAGGGCCTCGGTGGGTTTGAAATCGGCCTCGGCGGGGTCGGCGGGTTTCTCTGCGAGTTGCTGGTCGGTGACCTGCTCCTCCTCAAGGGTGGGGTCTTCCGGTTCGGGCAGGAAGGTCTCGGGGAGGGAGGTCAGGACGGTGAGTTCCTTGGTGGGCTGAGGTTGCTCCTGTTCCAATTCCGACTCGTTGAGTTTGGAGGGCCGGACGTTGGGGACCAGGGAGGTCTTGGAAGTCCGGGTAATGATGGGAACGACCTCGGTATTCTCCCGCGGTTTGAAAACGGGAATCTTGAAGTCGCTCTCAAACTTCTCGGTCATCACCAGATTCCTGGTTTCCGCGATCCGGGTCTCTTCCGGTTCGCTCTCAAGGGCCAGTTCCTCTTCCATGAGGGCCTCGATACTGACGGTGACCACCGGCGATTGTGGTTCCTTGCCGCCCACTTCCCGGGCGATGAGCCAGAGCATGAGGAGAAAGAGAATGATGAGGTGAACGACGGCGGACCCGGCCAGGCACTTGTGGAAGAGGCTGGTGATGTCCTGCCAGGCCTCCATGAGATAAAGGAGGGCAATGAGGGCGAGGAGGGCGAGGAGGATCCACCAGCCGATATTCTTCATGAGTTCCTTGAAGGACTCCCAGCGATCGAGGTTGGTGTAGCCAATGACCTCACGGGTGGTGGAACGGTAGAGCTTGAATCCTTCTTCCTCCGCGCTGGTCCCGGAGTTGGTGCTGAAGAGGAGATCGAAGCCCTCCATGCGCACCGCGGGGTCGGTGACATCGCCCTTGTCGAGGTAGAGATTCACGCGCTCGGGAGGAAGCGCTTCCTCGTCGATGACGCGGCTGAAGTAGACGCCGAAACCGGACTCTGTGTTGCGATCGCGATCGGAGGCCAGGAAGACATGGTTGCCGCGCCGGGTCAGGGCGGCCTGCAGGTCCTCGGCGGAGGAATTGAGGTGGTCGACGATCTCCCCATTGCGAAATTTCGGGAGAGGCGGGAGTTCGACCACTGCTTCCCCGGAATTGGCAGGATTTTTTGGCTCCACCGGTTCGGGGGCGGCTTCCTCCGCAGTCTCTCCGGGGTCCGAAGGTGTTTCCTCAAGACGTTGTGAGACGAAAATGTCGTTTCCGGTGCCGTCGCGATTGGACGAGAAGTAGAGGCGGTTCCCGTCGGCGGTGGGAGCGGGGCCGGTTTCGTGGGCGGGCGAATTGACGGTTGTCCCCAGCGCTCCCACGCCGGTCCATTCCTGACCGTTCCAGCGGGCCACGTAAATGTCGGTGCCTCCCTGGCCACCCTCGCGATCGGAGCTGAAGTAGAGATACCTGCCGTCGCGGGAGAAGGCCGGTCCCCGCTCGTCGGCCTCCGTGTTGAGGGCGCTGAGAGCGGTGGGGCGGGTCCAGAGCCGTCCGTCCCAGGTGGACCAGTAGAGGTCGGCCCGGGTGTTTTCGGCTTCTGTCCGGACCAGGACCATGGAGGTGCCATTCGGGGAGAAGGCCGCTTCCAGTCGACCGGAGGCCTGGTTGACGGGATCGGGCTCTTCGGTGGAGCTCTCTTCCTTGAAGAGGCTCTGCCGGGGATCCTGCCAGAGGATGTAGCGTTCCCTCCCATCCTGCACTTCCACGCGGGTTCCCTGGTCGTCGGTGAAGTAGGACCAGATCTCGTTGCGGAGCTTGCCTTGGATGAGGAGGCCGATCCCGATCATTACCGCGAGGGCGGCAAGCGGCAGCAGCCAGCGCGCCGGCGAGGGCGCGTGGTTTGCCGGGGGTTGTTCGGGTTTTTGTTGTTCGGGTTCGGGCATGGCCTGCTCCCTTCGCTTGGGTTAGGCAGCGGTATCGGGGGGGGCGTCATCGGGCAGGGCGGATGAGGCTTGGGCTTCCTTGCCAGCGGTCAGGGCCCGCCTGGTGAGCCAGACAAAACCAATCAATGAGGCGAGGAGACCAAGGATCCAGAGCATGTTACCCATGATCCAGTTGAGGTCGGGCATGTTGGTGAGATCGAAGCGACGCACCACACGCTTGCTGCGGGCGCTGTAGAGGGCATTCCTGTTGTTCTCGCGGTCGGAGTTGAAGAGGAGGTGGAAGCCGGCATTGCGGACGGCGGGGTTGGTCTCATCATCTTCCCCGTTGATCTCGGGACCGAGGTTCTTCGGTTGAACGGGCTCGTTGACCCGGGTGCGTTTGATCCGCGAGCGCCAGATGTCGGCCCCTCCCTCTCCCCCATCACGCTCGGAGGCGAAATAGAGGAAGTCCCCATGGTCGGTGAGGACCGGTCCGGTGTCGTTGGCGGGGGAGCTGAAATCCTCAAGGAACTTGGCGTGGCGGAAGAGAGGGGTCTCGGCGAGATCGGCGAGATCCCTGCTGTTTCCGGTGGGCCCCTCGGGGTCGGGTTCCCAGCCCAGGCCGTAGAGGGGAGTGTAACGGTAGTGGGCTTCCAGGCAGAGAGTCACCAGGGCGGTCACGATGACCTTGCCCATGGCCCCGCCGTGGCCTCCCCCCGTGTTCCAGGAGCCGTCAGAGTTCTGCGCCTTCACGAAGGCCGGCTGCATTGCTCCCATCCACTTGCGCCAGGCCGGGCCCTGGTGCTGGTAGGATGCCACGGTGCCGTAGTAGGCGTAGTAGATGTCGTTCAACTGGAAGGCCTGGCGGTCGACGATGACGGAGGATTCATAGGCCTTGGCTGTATTGGAGGAATGACCCAGCAACTGGGAACAGAAGAAGCCGGCCGCGTTCATGGCCGGGGTTCCCCCTCCCGGGCCGGTGTAGCCATAAGCTCCCTTGTTCTTGCCGTGACTCACGCTGGTGAGGAACTTTGCGGCGCCTTCCATGGTCTTGTCCGGGACCTCGAGGCCCGACATCTTGGCGCTGGCGAGAGCCATGATGTACCAGCCGGTGACCGAGAGGTCTCCCTTCTGATTGGGCGTGTAGCGCCAGCCGCCTTCTTCGTGCTGGGTTGCCACAATGAAATCGATTGCGGACTGGGCCGCGGCACGGTGGGTGGTGTCCTTGGTGACTCCAAAGGCCTCCACCACGGCGAGGGAGGCAATGCCGTGGTCATACATGGCATTGCCCTGGGGCCTGGTGCCACGGAAGTCGCCGGTGGCCACATTCCTTTGCCCGTGCAGCCACTCGATTCCCCGTTTTACGGTGTCCTGATACTTGCACTCCTCGTCGTGCACTTCTCCCCGGCCGTAGAAGGCGAGGAGGGCGAAGGCGGTGGCGGCCTGGTCGTGGTTCCCCTGTCCCCCGGACTTGGCGATGTTCCAACGCCCATCTTCCTCCTGGGTGCTAGCGAGGTAGGCGAGTCCCTTGTCCACCGCGGCCTCGGTCTGGGGAGTGCCGCCAAGCTTGGCCATGATCTCCGTATCGGCGAGGGCGCTTTCACGCAGGGAATAGAGCATGCTCAACTGACGCTCCACGATGATGCCAACCGGGGCGCCCGTGTTCATGACGTTGGCTTGTTTCTGAATGATGAGCTGCTCCCGGGCCATGTCTGGCTCCTCACTCAGGGCCTCCTCGACCTTTTTCATCTCATGGATCGCTGCACTCAGCGCCTCTTTAGACTGCCCGATTGGATCCGGCAGTTCGTCGTCCCCAAGTCGCTGGGCCGCCTTCCTGAGAAACTGGGCTGCCTGAGCGGCACTTGTCTGCGCCTGGGTCGCGGTTTCTTCCCCCGGGGGGCTTTCGGATCCCTGCAGTGAATCAGCGAGCGCTTTCTGTTCGGCCTGCAGTTTCAGGAGACCTTTTACTGTCGGGGGGATACCGCCGGCTGTGTCAGCAGAGTAGAGGTCAAAGTTTCCCTTGCGGTCCTCGACCTTCTCCAGGATGGCGGCCATTTTCTCGGAGGTGCCAGTCGCGCGGCGGGGGCGGTTGGACGCAAAGTAGAGCGTGAGGTTGTCGGGCGAGAAGTCCGGGTCAATTTCGTCGAAGGGCGTGTTAACCCGGGGCGTGAGGGGAAGCGGCCATGCGTATTCGGCGCCGTCCCACTTGGACACCCAGATGTCGAAGCCGCCCTGTCCCCCGGGCCTGTCGCTGGTAAAGTAGAGGAGCTCCCCATTGCCACTGAGGGAGGGAGCCAGTTCGTGGAAGGAGCTGTTGAGAGCCCGCATGGGGCGGGGGTCCTTCCAGTCGGTGCCGTCCCACTCCCGCAGGAAGAGATTGGCGTTTCCACCCTTCTCCCCGGCGCTGTAGATCATGCGGGCCCCGTTTGAGGAAACGACCGGCGTGGCGATGTCGTCGCCGGGGGCCAATCCGCTGCCGACCGGTTCGGCCTTTTCCCAGAGGACGTAACCGGGTTCCACGTCGCGGGCGACCTGCTCGAAGGCGACCTGGTCGGTGTAGGTGTACCAACGGTCGGGGCGGAGGTAGAAAAGAGCCCAGATGAGGAACCCCACCATCAGGACAACCCCGATCCAGAAATAGGCACGGAAGCGCTGCCTGCGTGTCACCCCGAGGATCCTGCGATCAGGGTCGCGATCGTCCTCGATGGGGATGGGCATGGGCTGGTTCATAATTCTGTCAGCCTACTTCTCGGTGCGGACTGCGATGTTGGCCTCGGAAACACCCACGTGGCGGCAGATCGACATCACATTGGCGAGGTAGAGGTGCTTGGATTCCTTGTCACAGCGGACGAGAACCTTGATTTCAGGCTTCTTCTCGACCTCCCCGTCCATCCACTTGGTGAGGCCTTCCTCGGTAACCCGCTGGCCCATCACCACAAATTCCCCGCTTTCCCTGATATTGACCTTGATCAGGTTGCCCGCGGTCTGGGTGAGGGACTGGTTGCGCGATTCGACCGGCAACTTGATGAGGTGATCGACTTCCTCCTCCTTGAAGGTGGTGGTGACCAGGAAGAAGATGATGAGGATGAACATGACGTCGATCATGCTCGAGATGTTAATGATCTCGCCCTGGTCGTTGTCCCGGCTGCGAATTCTCATTGGTTCAAGGTTTTAGATTTCCCTGGGGCGCACTCGGCTACCTGGCTTAGGCGGCACTCTTGCGGGCATGGTTGACGATGAACTCGGTGCCCACCTCGTCGATATGATCGATCAGACCATCCGCCCGGGACTGGAGAAACTGGTAGAAGAGCATGGCGGGAATGGCAATGGTGAGTCCGGCCGCGGTGGTCACCAGGGCCTCGTAAATCCCGGTTGCGAGATCAGCAGTCTTGGCTGCGCCCCCGCTGGAGGAGGTTCGTTGGAAGGCATCGATCATCCCGTAAACGGTGCCGAGAAGTCCGAGCAACGGGCAGACCGCCGCGATGATGGAGAGACCGCGCAGGCTGCGCTTCATCTTGTCGGCCTCCCGGATACCAGCATCCTCAATAGCCTTGGCCACCGCCTCGTGGCCCGAGGCGCGCCATTGGATGCCAGCCTTGAAGACGTGGCCGGCGGCACCGGGGTTCTGGTCGCAGTACTCTTCGGCAGCCTGACCGGAAGGATCGGAGTCCCAGGCCTGTCCCAGCCCGTTGAGGAATCCGTCCGGAAGGATCTTGTCCCGGCGCAGGGAGATGTAACGTTCGATGGCAAGGGCAAGGGCGATAATGGAGGCGATGCCCAGCGGGATCATGATTGGTCCGCCCTTCTTGATGAGGCCGAACATTGTTTCTTTCTGAACGCCCGCATCGGCTCCGGCATCCGCTGCCAGCAGGGTGGTGGTGAAAGCGAGGAGGCCGAGCGAGATCAAGCCGAGGACGGCTTTCCAGGGTTGGGTGGTAGTGTAGTTCGTCATGGGGAAAGGACAGGGTTGGAGTGGTGGAGAAAGTCTGTTATCCGCTAACGCGGAGTTGATCGAGGTATTGGCGTGCCACGATGGCCGCCTTTTCCTTCGGGTAGCGGGTGATGACATCCTTGAAGCGTTGCTTGGCCTCCTCACGCTTATTCTGGGCGAGGAGAACCCGGCCAATTTCGAGGATTCCCTTGGCCTGCCAGGAGGGGTACTTCTTGTATTGGATCTCGATGTTGAGGAACTCCTTCACGGCCTGTTCGTACTTCTGCATGTTGAAGAGGCACTCGCCGGTCTGGAAGCGGGCCCGCACGGTCAGGACGTCAATGGGGACCTTCGGGTCGAGGAGAGGGGCGTAGTGCTGGATGGCCTCACTGGGCTTGTCCGAGTTTTCAAGGGACCATCCAAGCCCGAACTGCGCGTTGCGCATCCACTTGCTCTCCGGAAAGCGTTTGATGAAGTCCTGGTAGGTCTTGCTTGCGCTGGGGTGATCCTTGTTTGCGGACTGCATTTCGGCAAGGCGCATCATCATGGACTCGGCGATGACGGGTTGGAGACCGCCCACTTTCATGCCCTCGGCAAAGTGCCGACGGGCGGTCACGGTCTCCTTCAGCTTGTAGCGGGATTCCCCGGCCTGGAAGCACATGGAGGCCTTGAGCTCGGACTCGGGGTAGTCGCTGAGAAGCTGCTCAAACATCCCGGCGGATTTTTCATACTCTCCCTTGCTGTAATGGGCACTGGCCAGTTGGTAGCGCAGGTCTTCGCGGAGAGAGTCGTCCTTGACGGCGGCCAGGGCCTTGGTGAGGCGTTCGATAACCATGTCCTGGGCGCCACTCCTGAGGTTGAGTTCGGCAAGTTCGCTCTGCACCTTTACTACCAAGGAGCTTTCCTTGTATTTGCCGAGGAAGCGCTCGTAGAGCTTGACGGCTTCGGCCTCCCGCTTCTCCTTACGTTCGCACCACGCCCATTCGTAGAGCGCCTGGTCGGCGAACTCGGAATCAGGCCAGGTGTCGGCCACCTTGCTCAGGTGGGCGGCGGCGGGCTTCCACTGCTCCTGGCGGGCGAGCGAGAGTCCAGCGTAGTA
>JAAZXD010000161.1:0-4380 GCA_014240355.1 Roseibacillus sp.
ACTACGGTGGGGATGATTTCCGACATAACAAGGCACGTGGCGGGCCAGCATGCCGTGGTGGAGGGAATTGTCAGGGAGGGTGTGGATCCGCATCTCTACGCGGCCTCCATCAATGACGTGAAGGCGTTCTACGCTGCAGACGTGATTTTTTATAACGGAATGATGCTGGAAGGGAAAATGAGTGACATTCTGGTGCGGGTGGGACGCAACAAACCGGTCCATGCGGTGACAGAAGCCATCCAGCAAGCGGCTGGTTATGTCATCATGGATGAATCAAAACATTACGATCCGCATGTCTGGAATGATGTAGCCGGGTGGATGAAGGCGGTGGAGGTGGTGCGGAATGTCCTGCAGGAATACGATCCTGCTCACCGGACGGATTACAGCAGAAACGCGGAGGCCTATCTCGAGAAACTGAAACAACTGGATGCATACGCAAAGGAGGTGTTAGGCTCTATCCCCGAGAAAAGGCGCGTCCTGATAACCGCCCACGACGCGTTTGGCTACATGGCTCGGGCCTACGGACTGAAAGTCCGCGGGATTCAGGGGCTCAGCACCGAGGCGGAAGCTGGTCTGCGGGATGTCGAAGTACTGGTTGAATTCCTGGTAGAACACAAGATTCCCGCTATCTTTGTGGAGTCTTCGGTTTCCCACAAGAGCATCGAGGCCCTCATCGAAGGGGCAGGGGCCAAAGGTCACAAAGTGGAGGTGGGGGGACAGCTCTTCTCGGATTCCATGGGAAGATCCGGAACCCCTGAGGGGACCTACATCGGGATGGTCGATCATAATGTGACCACTATCGCGAGGGCGCTGGGGGGTAGCGTTCCGAAAGGGGGATTCCAAGCCTGGGTGAAGAACAGACAATGAAGTCTTTCGTCGACAATCGCGACGTGCCAGCCTAACTTGACCCCTGTTGCGAGGACTCCCGGGTGGCCTTTCTGAAAGGGGGCCAGTCCCGGGTGAATAACAAGCAATGAAGTCTTTCGTCGACAATCGCCACGCACCTGCAGACGGTCGCCCGGAACATCCGGACAACCTCCCCCTCGCGATTCACGACCTGACGGTGGCTTATCACCGCAAACCGGTCATCTGGGATATCGAACTCAATATCCCGGAAGGGAAACTGGTGGGAGTGGTGGGTCCAAACGGAGCAGGGAAGAGCACCCTTCTCAAGGCGTGCCAGGATCTGGTTCCCAAGACCTCGGGGGAGGTGCAGATTTATGGAGCCCCTTACAAGTCGCGCCGCAGTCTTGTCGGCTACGTTCCCCAGCGGGAGAGCGTGGACTGGGATTTCCCGGTGAGTGCGTTGGATGTGGTGGCGATGGGGACCTATGGGAGACTCGGATGGTTTCGTCGTGTCGGAAAGGCCCAGAAGCGTGTTGCCATGGATGCCTTGGCGCGTGTGGGTATCGAGCATCTGGCAAGCCGACAGATCAGCCACCTCTCGGGTGGGCAGCAGCAACGGGTTTTTCTTGCGCGCGCTCTTGCGCAGGATGCCAGGCTCTACTTCATGGACGAACCCTTTGCTGCCGTCGATGCTGCCACCGAGCAGGCAATCGTGACGTTGCTGAAAGAGTTGAACCAGGTGGGCAAGACCTGTCTTGTGGTGCATCACGATCTGTCCTCGGTGACTCGCTATTTCGATTGGCTTGTCCTGCTCAACATGCGGGTGGTGGCCTCGGGTCCCACGGAGGAGGTGTTCACCCGCGAGAACCTTCAGAAAACCTATGGGGGCAAGCTCAGTTTGCTGGACGATGTCGCGGATCGTTTGCGCCATGTCAGCAGTTAAGAGCGGGAGGGGATTGGTACTGCTGATGGCTTTGGCGCTCCTTTTCCTGAGTGCCGGCTCGCTCGAGGCCCGGGAATCGGCATGGCAGGACTGGGACTATGTCTGGAAGGTTATTACTTTGCAGTCATACAATGCACGTCTTGTCATCCTTTCCACCTCGTTGCTTGGAATTGCCTCCGGACTGGTGGGGACCTTCCTGCTCCTCCGGAAGCGCTCCCTGATGGGGGATGCGCTCTCCCATGCCACCTACCCGGGCATCGGCATGGCCTTTCTGGTGATGTTGCTCCTGGGGGGAGAGGGGAAGTGGCTTCCAGGATTGCTTCTCGGGGCGGCCACTACCGGACTGCTCGGCGTTCTCATGGTGCTGGCCATCCGCAACACTACTCGCCTGAAGGATGATGCTGCGATGGGGATCGTGATGGGCGTTTCCTTCGGCCTCGGGGTCGCGCTCATGAAAATGGTGAGCGATCTTCCCCAGGCTGACGCGGCCGGCCTCAACAGTTTCATTTACGGGACGGCTGCCACCATGATCTTAGGTGACTTTCTTTTGATCCTTGTTGTGACCATAGGAGCGGCACTGGCGTCTCTCTTCCTGCTCAAGGAGTTCGCTATCCTTTGTTTTGATGAGAGCTTTGCGGCGAGTCAGGGTTGGCCTACTTTTTTCCTCGATCTGGCCATGCTCGGACTGGTGACCGCGGTCACGGTGGTGGGTCTCCAGGCAGTGGGCCTGGTGTTGATTATTGCATTCCTCATCATTCCCCCCACGGCAGCGCGTTTCTGGACGCATGATCTGCGAGGCATGCTCGGGCTGGCCGCCATGGTCGGCGGTGTGAGCGGTTGGGTCGGTTCGAGTCTGAGTGCGCTTTTTGCGGATCTTCCCACCGGGGCGGTCATTGTCCTGGTTGCGGCCACGATTTTCCTTGTGAGCATGCTCTTCGGTCCGGCCCGGGGGGTGGTGCCCCGCTCATGGCGTCAGGCCCGGTTGCGGCGCAAGGTCGGGCGGCAACACCTCATGCGGGCGGCATACGAAATACTGGAGGGGCAGCAACCCGATGTAGCTGAGCCTATCCGCAATCTCCCCATTGCGCTCGATTCCCTCCTGACCCATCGGTCCTGGTCGGCACAGCAGATCAACCGTCTCCTGCGCACCGCTCGGACCGAAGATCATCTGGAGGAGGCGGAGCCAGGGCAGGTGCGGCTCTCTGAGGCTGGCTTCGGCGAAGCGGCCCGGGTCACCCGCAATCACCGCCTCTGGGAGCTTTACCTTATCCACTATGCTGACATTGCGCCCTCCCACGTTGATCGCGATGCCGATCTGGTGGAGCATGTCCTTGACGCCGAGGTCGTGAATCAACTCGAATCCGAGCTGCAGGACCGGCCCTCCAGCCTGGAAGTGCCGCCCAGTCCCCACTTCATTGATCAACGTGCAGAGTCGTAAGAATTTCATCGGAAGACATGAACTGGTCTAGCTTGGACACCTGGACGGTCGCGATTGGAGCGATTTGCGCGGTGGCCTGCGCCCTGCCTGGCTGTTTTCTCGTTCTTCGGCGCATGAGCATGATGGGGGATGCCATCAGCCATGCCGTCCTGCCCGGTCTGGCGGTGGCTTTCCTGATTACGCACAGCCGGGTGACTGTGGCGATGTTTGTCGGAGCGGTCTGCATGGGTCTGCTCACCGCGATTTTCACGCAGTGGATCAGCAAGTTCGGAAAGGTGGACCGGGGTGCGGCGATGGGCATTGTATTTACGAGCCTCTTTGCCCTCGGTCTCATCCTGATCCGTCAATCCGCCAAGCACGTCGATCTTGATCCCAGCTGCGTGCTCTACGGTTCCTTGGAGTACTGTGTGCTTGATATGGTGCGGATGGGTGCTCTGGAAGTGCCCCGTGCGGCCCTGAGCACGGGTGCGGTAATGCTCGTGAATTTGCTCCTTTGTGCGCTTTTATTCAAAGAGCTGCGCATTAGCTCCTTCGATCCGACCCTGGCTACTACGATGGGAATCAATGCCAACCTGATGCATTATCTTCTCATGGCGGTCGTGGCAGTGACTACGGTTGCGGCCTTCGAGGCAGTGGGAAGCATTATTGTCATTGCCATGCTGATTGTTCCCCCTGCCACGGCTCTCTTGCTCACCAATCGCCTGCCATTTGTGCTCATATTGAGCGCGGTGATCGGCATTGCCTCGGCCTTTCTGGGGCATCTTGGAGCATTGACCGTCCCTCCGCTCTTCGATTTGGGGGGTACGGTGAGTTCCGGGATGATGGCAGTGGCCGCTGGTCTGCTGTTCTGTCTCGCGTGGCTTCTGGCGCCGCAACAGGGGTTGCTGGTTCGTTGGTTTGGGCGGGATTTTGGGCATGGAGAGGAATCCCAGGATATCCCCGAGGAGACGGTCTAACACCCTGCCGGGAGCAGGGCTCCCCGCTCCTTTACACGATCTGGCGGTCAATCACTTGCTCACAAGAGTTTGCGATCAATGGTTGCGCGTAATCTAAATGCTGTGTTATCATGGCGTTCTGCTGGCTGTGCGGGTTGTCACTCATTCCGTAGCGCCAGCCCCATTCCGTAGCGCCAGCCCCATTCCGTAGCGCCAGC
>JAAZXD010000161.1:4479-7352 GCA_014240355.1 Roseibacillus sp.
GCCAGCCCCATTCCGTAGCGCCAGCCCCATTCCGTAGCGTCAGCCCCATTCCGTAGTACCAGCCTTATTGATCATGACAGAATCAACGATGTCCGCGTTGAATCCGGACCGCGCGACGCTGAACTTCCTCAACGGCTTTCCCGAGAAGGTCCGTAAGAAGGGAGAGAAACTGCAGCAGGATGGTGCAGTTACGCAGATATTCGGCAACCATCTCTTCATTCAGGGCCGGGTGGAGGACAAGGCCGGGACACACCGGACGACTCTCCGTCTCCAGGGCAACCGCTGGTTCGGGAACTGCACGGAAGAAGATGAAGCCATCGCGGGCGCCGCCATGTATGCGACCATGCTGGAGCGCATGCACCGTGGCGAAGATCTGCCCGAGTCACCTAATGAGTTTGACGACACTCCGGTTATCGATCTCATCGAGGACAGGATTGAGCGCGAGGTCGATGACAGCGAGGCCGACTTCGTGAGCAAGGTGGAGAAGCGTTATCGGCGTTACGTGATAGAGGGAGAGATCCACGATCATGATATGGTGCGCCTGAGTCCCCGGTGGGAGATCAACAGCTATGAACCACTTGAGCTCTGGCCCGTTCCGCCAGGGGACATCATCGAGTTCTGGAACTATATTGCTTATGCCTTTTACAAGCGCAAACTGAACTACCCGGACTTCATGAATGCGATCACCGACCTTGGGGCGGTGCAGCGCAAGATGAAGGACTGGGAACAGGAGCGGGAGATTGCCGCATGGTACGACCGCATTGAGCGGGTCAACGACCGACCGCCGCAACTTGAGCCGATTGGAGCTGAGTTCCGTCTGGTGGCCACCATCAATGAAGCCCGAATAGAGGCCCGGGAAGGAGAGGGTGAGTGGTATGCCCTGCGCGAAAGACAGGAAATCGAGCGGCTCCTTGAGCTCTACAGGGAGGCCGCTTTGCGGACCGATGCTGCGAGTCAGATTATCTGGGAGCATTTTCTCAATCACTACACGGAGCACGGAGATTCCAAACTGGATCTTGACGAGGAGATTGCCTGCCGATTCCTGAACCGCATGTTTTGTCAGGAGGCAGTGAGCAGCCGTCTGGTCAATCTTGACGCCCGCGAGTTCAAGATGGTCAGGGAGCCGCTCAAATGGATATGCGAAGATGATCCGGCCAATCCCAATTGTTTCGCCCTGCAGTTGGTGACCAAGGACGGGGAGGAAGTCTCCCACTCGGTCCGACTTCTGCCTGGCCGGGAGGAGCTTTATCAGTCAGACGAGACGGTCTTTCCCGGTCCTCCCCGGTGGTTGGAGGAGACTGAAGTGATGCCTCGGTACCTTATTCCGAAGACGGTTATCGACAGCCTGGAAGGGGTGGAATTTCTCAGAAAAATTGGAGCCAGACTTCCGGAATCGATGCGCCGCAGGGTTGTCGACCTAGATCTTTATCCCCGTTTTGAGATGAAGATCATACAGGGTCTGACTGCGGCGGAAACCGAGCACCTTGTCATTGACGTGACGGCTCTTGAGAAGAAAGAGCGCCGTTGTGAGAAACTGGTCAAGGGGGGCTGGGAAATGGTGGAACAGAAGCCGGTAAGGGGGAAGCAGCTCCTTCGATTTGCGAGAGAGAAACTTTACCCCGTCCCTGATATTCTGGCCGAACAGGGCCTCTCTTACGACGAGAAGCTAGGGGCCTTCAAGACGCGCATCACCAAGCAGTTCCCCGAGAGATTTGCGGAGTGGAACGAGAAGATGCCCGATTTTGCCGAGATTGAGATGGATGGCAAGCTGCGCACGATCCTCGCGGATCCGGTCTCGGCCGCTGTTCGTTTCGAAGTGGTCAACCAGGAGATCGACTGGTTTGACTTGCGGGTGGTCATCGACGTGGAAGGCGTTGATCTCACCAAGGCCCAGATCCGGCAGCTGGTTGCGGCTCGTGGCGGCTATGTGCGTATGGACGACGGTTCGTGGATGCGTCTCGAGATCAAGCTCGATCCCGATCAGCGTGATGCAGTAACACGGTTGGGACTGGATCCCTTTGATCTCTCCGGTGAAACTCACCGCATGCATGCCATGCAGCTGGCGGATCCGAAGGCGGCTGAAGTCTTCGACCCCAAAGCCTGGAAGCGCATCAAGGATAGTGCCAGGGATATTACGATAGAGGTGGAACCGGAGCTGCCGTCGGGTCTGCAGGCGGAGCTGAGGCCTTATCAGGTCGATGGGTTCCACTTCCTCGCTTATCTCGCAACCAACCACTTCGGCGGAATCCTGGCCGACGACATGGGCCTCGGTAAGACAATCCAGAGTCTTACCTATATGCTCTGGTTACGCCGTCTGGCCAAGGAACAGGGCAAGCACATGCCGGCCCTGGTGGTGTGTCCCAAATCCGTGCTCGACGTCTGGGCCGTGGAAGCCGACCGTTTTGCCCCGGAGCTCAAGGTGCAGGTCCTGCGGAGTCGAGATCAGCTGGATCTCGAAGCTCTCAAGAGCGAACTCGATCTCCTCGTGCTGAATTACGCCCAATTGCGGGTGGGCGGTGACGAGCTCAACAAGGTGAAGTGGCTGGTGGTCATTCTGGATGAGGGCCAACAGATCAAAAACCCGGATTCAAAGGCTGCGAAATGCGCCCGTGAACTGGATGCAGAGAACCGTCTGGTGCTCACGGGAACGCCCATCGAGAACCGCCTGATGGACATGTGGTCCCTTATGGCTTTTGCCATGCCCGGAGTGCTGGGCTCCCGTGCCTACTTCAAGAAGCGCTTTGACAAGCGCAAGGACCCCAACTCACAGAACCGTCTTGCAGCCCGGCTTCGCCCATTCCTTCTGCGCCGGACCAAGGGGCAGGTGGCCAAGGATCTGCCGCCAAGGACCGAGGAGGAGGTTTATGCCAACA
>JAAZXD010000162.1 GCA_014240355.1 Roseibacillus sp.
GTGCTGATCTTCTCCGGATGCTCACTGGTCGGGTTTGTCCTTCAGGGGGCGCTGTTGCTCGGGCGGGGAGGTCGGACTGGTCTGCGCAGCCTGGAAGAGGCCCACGAGACCCCCGGCGTGGGCCCCAGTGCAGAGACTTGGGCGTCGTTGCACGCGGTCGGGGAACTGCTGGCGGGCGCCAGTTTCCTTCTGGCCGGCATTGCGCTCATCTACCTCGGGTGGCTCGGGCGAACGGGGGCCTTGAAGTAGTGGGTCCCGGAGGGAGAGCAGGCGGCGTGCGGTCGTTCCCGTTGCCTGAAGGAAAATCTCCGGTCCTGGAGCGTTCCGTCTGTTTGCGCATCTAGGACGGGGACTCCTCAAATAGAGGAAGGGGTGCGACCGGACTGGCGGGAAGTGGGAACTGCTTGCTGAAGATCCCGGGGGCCAGTTCGTTGGCACCCTCGTAGGCCATGCTCAGCATCTCGTGCTTTGCATCGAAGTTGTCGATGTGATGCAGGGCAAAGGCCTCCGGAGTGCACGGGAGGGTGGGAGAGCCAAATTCCCTGGTGCCATGGTGGCTGGCGATGAGGTGAAGGAGGTGCAGGCGCACGAGGTCGTTGGATGGCTCCAGGCTCTTCCAGGTCTGGGCCACGCTGGAGTCGAGCAGGTCGCGCCAGAGCCTGTTGACCAGCTCGATCCCGAGGGGGATATGTCCCATCATTTCGCCGTGCAGGCTCACGCTTTGGGCGAAGCCCGCTTCCGGGTAGTTGTTTTCCCAGAGTTTGCCACAGTCGTGGAAGAGGACGCCTGCGAGAAGAAGGTCTTCGTTGAGATCCGGGTAGGCGGTGCAGATCGCGGAGGCTGTTCGCATCATCTGGGCCACGTGTTCCACCAGTCCGCCGCGCCGGGCGTGGTGATTCCGGCGGGCGGCGGCGGCGCGGCGGAAGCGTTCCCCGGACTCTTCAAGGAATTTGCTGGTGAGGGCCCGCAGGCGAGGATCCCTGAGGGCCGCACAGGTGGCGACGACATGATCCCAGTCGGCCTCCTGCTTGCGGGCAGTCTCGGGGTTGCCACGGAGAAACTCTTCGATTTCGCCATCGTCGAGGACGCGAAGTTGCCAGCGTTTTCCGTCGATGCCATACTGGTTCTGGGTCCAGAGACCTTCCAACCGGACAAAGGCGGCAGTGGGCAGATCGCTGATCTCGGAGAATTGTGGATGATTGCTCCAGACCTTCAGGGTGAAGTTACTGGTCGCGTCGGTGAGGGTGAGTTCAAGATAGGGTGAGCCGGATTTGGTCGTCCTCTCGGAACGATCCTGGACCTGGGCCTGGAAGAAGGCCTCTTGCGGGGTCTCATTAGCGCCCTGCTTCAGTTTCGCGATGGTCAGCGAATCCACGGATTCAGTTAGCAGGTGGTGGCGCCAGCTGGCCAGCCCGACCTTCGTCTTTCTTATCAACAGAGCCGCAGCATGTCCCTGATGAACTGGCGCCAGAGGAAGAAGAGCCCGCGGAACGAGTAGCGAAAATGCCCGTCGCCCGTGAGCTGGATGATACCCTTGGAAAGATTGTGATCGATCTGCCGGCGCATCTCGCCCTCGATCTCATTTATGACCTCATCAGGATCGGGAACCCGCAGGTCGTCCTCAGGCACGTGGAGGCGGCCAAGAAACTGATGATGGTTGTGCAGGATCTGATGGAAGCAACTGCATTCGCAGGGGACATGGTTCCAGGTGATCTCGGAGCCACATTTAAGAGTGGGAGAGAAAGGAAAATTAGTGGTGCGGAAGATGCGTCCGTTACCATCCCTGGAGGTGATGCTGATGAATGCGAAGGCAACCTCTTCCTGTTCACAGAGGCAGACGGTGGCGATGGCCCGCTTTTCAGGGTTCCAGAAGATGCGGAAGAACTGTTTCATTCCGGCCCACTCCCATCCGCTGTCAGTGGCGTGCTCGAAGCCCTCCTCGTCCATGGCGTCGACTGCCTCGGCGGCATGGGGAAAGAAGGAGTCCGCCGGAGGAACACGGAAGCGAAGCCGGTTCTCGAGGGGCAGGCGGAGACGGCGGATACGGGTAAGGAGTTCGATCCAGGGAAGGAGGAACCAGGCTCCCGCCCCGCAGAGGCCCGCTACCACCGATCGGTTGAAAATGAAGTAGAGGGCGAAAAAACTGGCGACCAGAAAAATGAGCGCGCCGAGCTTGCGTGCCGCGAAGTGGCGGCAACATCGCAGAGCCATCGCAAGGACGGCCAATCCGGCGACGAGGGCAAACTGGGACATCAGGGGCGCGCGTGGAGTTGATGGTTGGAATCCGGGAGGCGCGTAGGAACGGGAATGAGTGTCGCCCAGTCCTGGCGGGTTTGCCAGTGATGTTTCTGCTTTTTGGATGATGAATGTCCAGAAACCGGAACTGTCCGCAGATTTTCATTCCTTGATTTTTAATGCATCTCCTAAGCTGTTTTCATGATTGAGCCTTTTGAGGACCACTGGCCGGAGATCGATGAGAGTGCCTTCGTGGCAGCCAGTGCGGATCTGATCGGGAGAGTCCGGATCGGAGCAGAAGCCAGCGTGTGGTACAACTCGACCCTGCGTGGCGATATCCATGAGGTGGTGATCGGCCCGCGTTCCAACGTTCAGGACAACGCGGTTCTTCATGTTGAGAGCGACCGTGGATGTTATCTTGGTGAGCTTGTCACGGTTGGTCACGGTGCGATTGTGCACGCCTGCACGATCAAGGATGAGGTTCTGGTGGGAATGGGAGCCACCGTGCTGGATGGTGCGGTAATTGGAGAGCGCAGTATTATCGGAGCCAATACCCTGGTCACCATGAACACGGAAATCCCACCTGGGTCCCTTGTTCTCGGTTCGCCTGGCAAGGTGGTGCGCCTGCTCAGTGAGGAGGAGCAGGCGGGGGTCGCGGTCCGCGCCCAGAAATATGTGGAAAACAGCAGGAAGTTCCTCGCTCGGGAACTGGATCGACAGTAACGTTTTCGTGATGCCGGATCTTGTTCAAGTGGACCCTGTTGCCCTTCTGCCCACCCAGGCGGGATGTGCGGTCTTCCTGGGCAATGGCGAGAAATCGATCGTGTTCTACATCGAACCCGCCATCGGGGTTTCCATCAACGATGCCCTCTCCGACCGGCAACCGCCGCGACCTCTGACCCACGACCTTTTTAACGATGCGCTCAAGGCCTTTGGAGCAGTGGTGCAGCGGGTCGTGATCGTGAGGGTGGAGGACGACGTCTTTTATGCCCGCCTCTTCATTGAAGCGCAGAACGAGATCAACGAGAAACTCATCGTGGAACTCGATGCGCGTCCCAGTGACTCCATCGCTCTGGCCGTCCGCCAGCAGGCACCCCTTTATGTCGTTCAGGATGTGTGGGACGGTCTCAAGGATATGACCAGCGTCCTTGAGGAACTTCGAGACAAGGGGATGGAGCTGGAAGGGGGGGAGTAGGCCGGATGAGGCCCCCTATCTTCCGCTTGCCCGTAGAAAGAAAGGGCTTAGGGTCCGCCCCTGATGCAGCCTTTAA
Source organism: Roseibacillus sp. (assembly GCA_014240355.1). Classification (GTDB taxonomy): domain Bacteria; phylum Verrucomicrobiota; class Verrucomicrobiia; order Verrucomicrobiales; family Akkermansiaceae; genus Roseibacillus_B. The sequence continues at coordinate 3,507 of JAAZXD010000162.1, forward strand.
CGAGTTCACTGCCACCCCACCTGGAGGAGAGCCTCCTGCAGAACCCAGGGCAGCGGGAGTTCCCTCCCTTTGATGCGGCCCGCCTGCTCTCCACGGTTTTCGATCCAACCGAGGGGTGCCGTGTCTGTATCCTGGTGGATTTCGAGGAACCCCCTGCGCTTATCAGGAATTTCGCATTCCTTGAAAAAGAGGGGTTCGAGGTCCAGAAAAACGCCCATCGATATTTCCATCAGGAGCTTCATGCCGGGGTGATGAGAAAGCTCGGGATGAGCGGAGGTGAAATGTTTGCCTATCGCTGCACCAGAGGCTCAAACCTCGACCTCGAGGATGAGGTCTGGAGCACGGAAGGCGAACAGTTGTCCCTCGATCAGCATATCTACCCGGCCTATGACATTATCCTGTGCGTCTCGACCTTCTCGGCAACTGCGCCACTGACAGCGAAGTGTAAGGAGTTTGGATTCAGGGGAGCAACCATGCACGGGATGAATGAGGTTATTTTGCAGTCTGGCCTCGCCGTGGATTACGACGAGGTATCAGCAGATGCGGAGAGGATGCGGCTTGCGATGACGGGTGCTGACAAGGTTGAAATCGAATTTGGCCTCGAAGATGGAAGAATCCTTGAGGCCTCCCTGGACCTGGGAGGACAGGAGGCCCAGAAATCGCATGGCTTGTGCAAGGGGAGGAAGCCGGACGTAGCGAACCTGCCTGCGGGCGAGGTGTATTTCGTGCCGAGGGATGCCCGCGGTCAGTTCCCAATGAAGTATGAGGATGGGACCCTCGGGATTCTTGATGTAGTGTGCCGCGATGTGGTGAAGGCCACCCTGATCGAGGGCAGTGAGGAGACGATTGCGGACCATAACCGGCGTCTGGCGGATGACCCGATGACAGGGACCCTCGGGGAACTTGGTTTTGGAACACAGGTCCTGCCTGTATCCTATCAGGATATCCAGGATGAGAAGGTGCTGGGGACCTGCCACCTTGCAACGGGCAGGGATGATCACCTCGGAGGGGATATTGTGCCCGATATGTTCAAGCAGCATGAAAACAGCACCCATGATGACATTCTTTTTGCCCCTCACAAGACGCCCAACTTCAATTTGAGGAAGGTGCGAATGCAGCGCGGAAGTCAGCAGGAGATCCTCATTGAGGATTTCAAGCCGAGCCGCTATATCATGGATGCCCTGGCAGGCAGATTGAAGCAATGAAGCGATACGAGGCGATTCAGTTTCCGGACCTCCAGGAACAGGAGTGCTGTTGCGGAACCGTGAGGCGTGCCTTCGCCGCGGATGATGAAAGCCCCGCATCGCTACATCTCCTTGAATTGGCCGATGAGCCGACCTGCCACTATCATGAGAAGACGACGGAGATTTACGTCATTCTGGAAGGAGAGGGCTATCTTGAACTCGATGGCGAGCGCGTAGCGGTCAAGCCCATGTCCGCCGTCATGATCAAGCCCGGCTGCCGCCACCGTGGAGTGGGGACGATGAAGCTCTACAATATTTCGATACCCAGGTTTGATCCGGATGACTTCTTTTATGATGAAGGGGGCGTGATGGTGACCGACGGAGACGCGCCAGTGCATTGATTTTCGTCAGGGGCCTGACTGCGCCAGGGATGAGGACGATGAATATTTACGAGACCACCAGGCTTCGCGATGAGTACCTGCTTTTTCACTACGGGTCCCCGGAGCAGATCTATTCCTGGCCGGGAGGCCCCCGGGAAGCACTCGGGTTTCCGAGCCGGATCGTGGAGCGGTTTTCGACTGGGTAAGTGTAGCGCGCCCTCGATCTTGGCTGTGCCGTGGGGCGCTCTGCGTTTGAGATGTCGCGGTGTGCGAATGAAGTCGTGGCGATAGACTATTCGCAGGGGTTTGTTGATACTGCGAAGGAAATGCAGTCGGCGGGACACTGTGAGTTGTCCCGGTTGGAAGAGGGGCACTGCAGGAAGTCCGTCGTGGTGGAACCGCCCGCGGGGACCCAGCCCGGTCGCATTACCTTTGAACAGGGAGACGCCATGAATCTCAGGCCCGGATTAGGGAGTTTCGGTCAGGTTCTGGCCGCCAATCTCCTTTGCCGCCTGTCAGAGCCCGGACGCTTGCTGGGGCGCCTGCCGGAATTGGTGCGATCCGGTGGGGAGCTGATTCTCACGACCCCCTGCACCTGGTTGGAGGAGTTTACTCCCGAGGCCCGTTGGCCGCGGGGATCGACCCGCGATTGGCTGGAGGGCGAACTGCGTGAGCACTTTGAGCTCCTTGAGGAGCACGATGAGCCGTTCCTGATCCGGGAGACGGCGCGCAAGTTCCAGTGGACGGTGGCACTCCTCACGAAGTGGCGCCGAAGATAGCAGGCTCTCCTCTTCTTCTATTTCCCGGCTACGAAGGACTTCCAGGCCTCTTCAACCTTTGCGCTGTCGAGGCTGCCCTCATGAAGGAGGAGGCGGTAGCGCTGGGTGAGGGACTCACCCTTCTTGAGTTCAAAGTTTCCGCTTTCCTTGACCGACTTGTCCCTGAAGGCGCGGATTCCGAAGGGGTTGGCGGTGAGGAGGCCGTAGTTGCGCGCGTGCCACCAGGTGGGATGGCGCAGGTTCCGGTTGTGATCGAAAATGGCGATGATCTGTGGAGTGCCTGCGGAGTCGGGGCCATGATAGGCCACCCAGCGGGCCCGCTTGCCCCATGCATCGTTGTCCTTCACCCCCTCGCTGTTGGTGATCTTCCCCTTGGCGACCTCACCGACAAGACGCAGGGACGGAGCAGTGCGAATGGCAAAGCTGCCTTCCTTGGTGTCCCCGAAGGTCACGTTGTCCCCGGCGGGCTTCATTGCAGAGGTCACATCAACGATCCGGGTCTTCCCTGCGAGGGTGATATCATATCGCCGTTGCTCCAGGACGATCGGCTTGCCCTTTGCCTCCCAGGCAAGCTCCGCCGAGAAAGTGACTGCAGCTTGATCTCCTTTCTGGCTGACTTTCGTTCCGGTGATCCTGCGGGTTACGATCTTGCAGTCGTCCGTGTGCCAGAAGTCGTGCCCATTGACATTGCCGTGGGTAAACCAGAACCCGGTGTGGTGAGGGTGATCGGATTTCTCCCCGGCCACGTCCTTGACGAAGGGATACTGCCGGGTCAGGTGGGTCCCGGAGGGACTCATGAGAGGATAGAGGCAAGGGACACGGGTATCCCCGTGATACTCAGTGAAGAGTTTCCCATCGACGATCACCTGCAGGTTCTTGCCTTCCTGCTTGAGATTGATGCCGGCAGAAAGCGAGATGGTCGAGAGAAGGGAAAGGGCGAGAGTAAGTCTGGGAGTGCGCATGGCCTTGGGGACGAGAGTGAAGCAGGGCGCTCGGGCCGGGGGAAGAAGGAATGCAGATTGCTTCCAGGTCCTTTCCGGGCCAACTTGATGCCCGGAGAGGCGCTTTGGAGCCCCGGAAAATCTCGGTACGGCGAAGGATCGCGACGTTCCCGGGAAGAAGGGGAACGCGGCGGCTTCCCGGCAACTGGAGACCCAGGTCCCTGCGCCCCATGACGGATACCGAAGACCTCGTCGACGCTTACTGCCAGCCACTGTATTGTTTTGCCATCTCGCTGGTCCGGGATGCGGACCGCGCGGCGGGCCTCGTTCACCAGACTTATGTCATCTGGGAGCGGAAGGAGAGAGAACCCAGGGCCCCGGGCAAGGCCAGGACGGGACTCTTTTCGACGCTCTACCGGCAACACCTGGGTCAGGGCAGCTGGAAGACCTGGCCCCCTGAGCCCCCGGCGGGTGATGATGATGAGCGATCAGCCACCTACGAACCGGACCCCGGGAGGGAGATTCCCCGTACGGCAGAATTGCTGGG
>JAAZXD010000163.1 GCA_014240355.1 Roseibacillus sp.
CTTTGTGGCCGACACCAGTTTCAGCGTGGACCGCGGATTTCACCGCACGCCGTTTTCGGTGGTGATCACTTCCAGCACCTCGGGCGCAACGATCCGCTATACCACCGACGGATCGACTCCCACCGAGAGGCACGGGAGCGTCTACACCGGGCCCGTCAGTATCCGCACCACCACTGTCTTGCGGGCGGCCGCCTTCAAGGCCGGTTTCCATCCCACCAATGTCGACACCCACAGCTACCTCTTCCTCGATGCGGTCGCCACCCAGGGTCATCCGGCCGGCTATCCCACCAATTGGGGTGTCACCGCGGACTACGCCATGGATCAGAATTCCACCGATTATGCCCGGGCCGCAGGTAACCGTTCCTTCACCCCCCGCGAAGCCCGGGCCGCCATTGTCGCTTCCCTGGAGTCTATTCCCACCATTTCGATCGTGACCGATCGCGACAATCTCTTTGATTCCGGATCCGGCATCTATCTCAACCCCTCCGGTCGCGGATCCCAGTGGGAGCGGCCGGTTTCAGTGGAGATCATCGGGGAGGATGGTCTGGGGCGCTACCAGACCAATGCTGGACTGCGTATCATGGGCTACACGTCCCGGAATCTCAATGCCACGCCAAAACTCAACATGAGGCTTCTCTTCAAGAAGGAATATGGCGATGCCCGGATGCAGTATCCCATTCTCGGTGACGAAGGGCCGGGCGAGTTCAACACCATCGCCCTCCGGGGCAACATCCGTGATGCCTGGCTCACGGAATACCAGGGTTTCGGTTCCGCATCCTACATAGGTGACGAGTGGTGCAAGCGCGCGCAATTCGACATGGGTCAACCGGCGGTGCGGGGAATCTTCGCCCATGTCTACCTCAACGGAATCTATTGGGGGTTCTACAATCCCACCGAGCGGCCCGACGACTCGTTCGCGGAAACATACCTCGGGGGAGACAGGAGCCAATACGACGTCGTGAAGTTCTGCTGTCCGGATCGTTCCACCGCAGGGACCATCACGATGTGGAACCAACTGCGCAGCGAGGCCAATGCAGGACTCAGCACCACGGCGGACTATCAGCGTATTCAGGGCAACAATCCGGACGGCTCTCCCAACCGGGCTTATCCCGTCCTCATCGACATCGACAACTTCATCGACTACGTGATCAACGGCCACTACCACGCTCAGGTCGACTGGCCTGGCAACTATTACGTCATCCGTGACCGGATTCGGGGACGCACCGATGGCTTTCAGTTCTTCACCTGGGACAACGACATTCCCTTTGCGGGGGGAAATCCCAACGGCGGCAACAAGGTGCAGACCTCCCCGGGCCACAACTGGTGGACCGAATCGCCGGGCGAGATCGAAATCCCGCTCCGAGCCAATGTCGAATACCGCATGCGCTTTGCCGATCGCGTCTACAAACACTATCACCACGGCGGAGCCATGACGGTGGCCAACAACCTCGCCCGCTGGAACAAGCTGGCTGCAATCGCCCGTCCCGCGCTTTTTGCCGAGTCGGCCCGCTGGGGCGACGCCAAGGGGTCCGGTCTCCGCACCGTGCAGGATCACTGGGATGCGCAGAACGCCAGGATGACGAACACCTACTTTCCTCGCCGGCAGGCCGTGGTCTTCAGCGAGATGCGCAGCCACAACCTCTATCCCGATCTCGATGCCCCCGAGTTCAACCAGCATGGAGGAGTGGTCCTGCCCGGCTTCAATGTGCGCTTTGCAGCCGATTCTACGGTCCACTACACGACAGACGGCTCCGATCCCCGTCTCACCGGAGGCGCCATCAATCCTGCCGCTTCCAGCGCCTCCAGTGGAACCAATGCGGTGACCCTGCTGGCCGCCGGTGCTCCGGTCCGCGCCCTCGTGCCCGCCGATGGTTCGCTGGACGCCACCTGGCGCGCCCCCTCCTTCAATGATTCCACCTGGCTGGCGGGAACCACCGGGGTGGGATATGAGGACAGCAGCGGCTACCAGGACGAGATTTCTCTCGATCTGCACACGGAGATGTTTACCAGGCACCCGACCGCCTACCTACGCATCCCCTTTGGGGGCGCCAATCCGGGTGATCTCCTGACCCTCACCTTGCGCATGAAGTACGACGACGGCTTCATTGCCTATCTCAACGGCGTCCAGATCGCCTCCCGCAATCCGCCCACTGCTGCTCCGGCCTGGGACTCCGGAGCCGGCGGATCGCACTCAGATTCCCTCGCGGTTCAGTTCGAAGAGATCGACATCACGGCGCACAGGAACCTGCTCTCACCCGCCGGCAACCTTCTCGCCATTCACGGACTCAACGTCAGTTCAGGAAGTTCCGATTTCCTCATCGTTCCGGAAATCGAGGCCGCCACCCTGAGTGGGGAGGATTCCTTCCCCTTGAATGCGACCACCCAGATCCGGGCACGTGCCTTCGACGGTTCCGAGTGGTCGGCGCTTAACGAGGCCACCTTCATCGTCGGGGTGGCGCCCAGCGCCACGACCCTGGCAGTGAGCGAACTGATGTACAATCCGGCGATCACTGACACCGCCAACGAATTCATCGAGGTCATGAACATTTCCGCCGTCGATACCCTCGACCTCACCGGAGTTCACTTCAGCGACGGGATCACCTTCACCTTTCCACTCGGTTACACCCTTGCCCCCGGGGAGCGGGCCGTCCTCGTGCGGGATCCCGTTGCCTTCGCAGCAGCTCACCCCGGGGTAGCCATTGCGGGGACCTTCGAAGGGGCGCTCAACAATGGAGGCGAATTCGTCGCAATCTCGGATTCCCAGGGTGACGAGATTCTGGCCTTCTCCTACGACAACGACCTTCCCTGGCCCGACCGGACAGATGGAGGAGGACCGAGCCTTGTTCTCATCGCGCCAGGATCAGCGCCCGATCACGGCTTGCCGCAGAACTGGCGTGCCAGCACCGCACCCGGAGGAACTCCGGGTGGCACGGACACCGTTTCCTACCATGGCGGCGATCTCCTGACCTACTCCCTGACAGGACCCGTGATTCTCGACGTCCTCACCAAGACTCTCTCCGCGTCCCTCATGCCGGGCGCCGATGGTGTGGAAATCATTCCCCAGTGGAGCACCGATCTTGTCCACTGGAACGAAGACGGTTTCGACTACCTCGGCGGGGAACCCCGGCAGTGGGGTATCCACAGCCCTCCCTTTGGAGAGCCCCGCCTCTTCTTCCGGCTCCGGGTGCAGGAGCGCTAGGAGCAAATCAGCTCAGCCCTTCTCCCGCCATCGGCAGCGCCCCATCTGGCCTTCATGCCGTTGGCGGGCGGTCCGCCCCGATTGAACCGCTCAGAGCGCGCCCATCGAAGCTATCAACGAAGGAAATCTCAGTCGGTCACCTCAATGTCGTCAATGGAGAGCCCGCTAAAGGCGTCCAGGCTGCTGTCGCTCGTGAAGATCCATTCAATGAGAACCGTTTCGCCGATCGCCTCCGGCACAACCGGAATAGTGAGGGAGATCCAGTCCGCATCAATCGGAGCCATGTCAATCTGTGTGTCCCCGCCGAGCTGGACCTGATCGCTGGCCCGCAAGAACCGAATCCTGGCGAAGTCGCCGAAACCGTCCGCATCGCGGTAGGCTTTAAATGCCAGGGTGGCACTGGCCAGAGCGCTGAGATCGATGGCCGGAGAACGGAGTGAAATGTCGGAGTCGGCACCGTAATCCGCCAGGTTCGTGCACCAGGCATTGTTCGAGCCCCCGGCTCCTGTGAGCGGTCCCGTGCTGCCGCCCGGCGTGCCAAGTTGCCAATCAGTGTCACCAATCGCGTCGTTAACCAGAGTGGTCCAATCCCCCGCGCCCGATTCGAGGTCATCGGAGAAGGCCACCACGGGCGGCGCGTCATATTCTTCGATGACGAAGTAACGACTGGGATCGACCGGACGCGGAATGGTCAGCGTGTTCTCGGGCGGGGTGGCGGCGATGGCCGTATGCGCACCAAGGATGGGCCACTCGGAGGGAGCAGGCGGTTCCGTCCCGGGAGGGATGGGAGCGGAGGGGTCGGTCACGCTCCGCAAGTTGTAGAGCTTCCCGGCCTGGCTGTCCCACTCGAAGTCGAGATTCGCTCCGTTGTTTGCAATGCTCATGCCCAGCCTGAACTCCAATGATGCAGCCGGCACAAATGCCGTGCCATCCGGTTGCACCGGGTTCGGCGGGATATAGGAGTCAACGTTCAGCCAGTTGGCGCTGCCGTCAAAACCGTCGGCGCCGTCCCCATTATCCCCTTCAGAGGAAAGGATCAGGTCAACGATGTCACCCGCATAGATGTTGGCATAGAACGTGCGCACCTCCCCGGCATCATCACCACCACTAATCTGCAGCGAATCCACGCGCACCCCGTTAATATGCAGGGCCCCGGTCACCCCGCTACCACCATTGAGGTTGGTCTTGCGGACATTCCAGCACAGAGCGACCGGCTTGCGCAACCCGACAGCATCGCCGGCAATCCAGCGACGCACCGTCCAGTGGAGTCCACCACCATTCTCAGCGTTATTGCTACCGTTGGGGTGGCTCCCCTCACGCCCAAGCTCCGTCCACGGCGGGTTGCCCGGCAGCTCCCATTTGCTGCCGGTCCATTGGCCTGCATCGAATGCAATAAAATCGGCAATCGCGTCATAGTCCTGCGCGCCACCGTCAGCAGTCAGGTTGCGGTAACCATAATGCCAGTCGTCCTGGCCCTGGACTCCGCTGAAATCGAGGCGCGAGTCGGCAATAGCCGTTGCACTGACAACATTGAGCGCCGCGTAGTCAGATCCCATCCAGTTGCCGCCACCGCTGTCGTTGTAATTGACCCCGCGCAATTCGACATAGTTATCGAACCCGGGGCCAAGCTGGGCATTGACGCTGTCGAGGGTGAATTGCGGGGTGGTGATGACGGTATTGAGATTACCGGGGTTGACGTCGACTTCCTCCGCCACGAGGACATTGTTGAAATAGACCTCCACGCCGTAATGTTCGGCTCCACCCTGCCCATGCAGGTTGTTCGCCGCGAAGGAGACTGAGAGCAGGTCGGTCTCGCCGACGCCGTCGGCTGGCAGGTTAAAGTGATAGCGGAGGGAATTGTCGGTGCCGGCAAAGGCCCGTTCAGCGCCAAGCTCATCGGTGGCAACGACCCCTACCGGAGCATAGGCACCTCCGTCGACCAAGGTGGTGTAAACGCCAGCAAAGTAATAGTCGTCGTCGTTCTGCCGGGCTACCAGCGAGCTGGTGGGACTGCCGGGAAGATTATTCACTCCGCTTTCCTGGATGAAGTCGACGTCAGGACCACCACCAACGCCATCAAGAGGCCAGGCCCGTCCGGGGGCCCCTGCTTGCCAGACGGTAAGGGATTCCAGGCATCCTCTCCTCATGACGCCTGCAACATCTTCAATGACCGCCACTGTTACCTCCCCGGTCACCACGACCTCATCGAGTTGAGCACTCAGTGTATAGGTCGTCGTCTGGTCCGGCGTGACGTCGATCGTGGTCAGGTTGGTTACATCAATATCACCCGGGTTCAGCGTTAACGTATCAAAGTTACCTGCCGCCCATGACAGGCTGCTGGCTTGCCCCGGTGTGACGAGAACCGGATTGGCGGTGAAGGTGTCAATTGTTGGGGGGGGGATTGAACTGACGGCATTGAGCGCCACGTAGTCATGTCCCATCCAGTTGCCGCCACCGCTGGCGTTGTAATTGATCCCGCGCAATTCGACATAGTTATCGAACCCGGGGCCAATCTCGCCATTGACGCTGGCGAGGGTGAATTGCGGGGTGGTGATGACGGTGTTGAGGTTACCGGGGTTGACAACAACTTCGGACGCCACGAGGACATTGTTGAAATAGACCTCCACGCCGTAATGTTCGGTTCCACCCTGCCCATGCAGGTTGTTCGCCGCGAAGGAGACTGAGAGCAGGTCGGTCTCGCCGACGCCGTCGGCTGGCAGGTTGAAGTGAAAGCGGGAGGAATTGTCGACGCCGGCAAAGGCCCGTTCAGCGCCAAGCTCATCGGCGGCAACGACCCCTACCGGAGTGTAGGTGCCTCCGTCGACCACGGTGGTGTAAACGCCTGCAAAGTAATAGTCGTCATCGCTGGTACGGGGTTCCAGCCCGCTGTCGGGAGCTCCGGGAAGATCATTCACTGCTGTTTCCTGGATCCAGTCGACGTCAGGTCCGCCCCCGACGCCATCTTGAGGCCAAGCCCGTCCGGGGGCTCCTGCTTGCCAGACAATGGCAGCGTGAGAAGCCATTGCACTGAGCACGAAAATTGTGAGCCCTATTTTCATCTCTTGTTTTTTACGAATCAAGATCCTTGCCATCAACCTATATTACTAGAAATTTCCTTTTTTGGACCGGGCCTCATTGAGCCTCAGGAGCCGGGGTGGTGACCAACCCAGCGACGATGTCCCAGCCCTCCAGGTCTTGGACATCGTCGCTGGTGAAAAGGAACTCCAGTTGGATCATCTGACCAAGCGCTTCGGGCGGGAGGTCGGCGGATTACTCCGCCCAAGCGGCGACCAGTTCGCTCGGCGCGCACACCCCGCCCGTCGCCGGGTTCCGGCAGCGCGTCATCCGGTGGCCCGCCACCGCGAGGGACTTCATCCGCCTCCGCGTCACCCTCGCGGAGTGAGGCCCCGGGCGGACCTGAATATGCTCGCCTTCCGGGAGAAAATTCCCGAGAAAAAGGGACTGCCATTCCTCCCATGAAGCCCGCCCGAACCATCCTCCTCGTCCTCCTCGTCCTCCTCGTCCTCCTCGTCCTCCTCGCCGCCACTCCCGGCACATTCGCCCAGGACCTTGCCCGGCAACAGCTCAACGAACATCGGGCGCTTGTAGGGGATGTGACACGTGATTCCCAGATCAGCCCGGACGGATCCACCGTGGTCTACGTGGCGGACCAGGACGCTGATGAGACCCTCGAGCTTTACAGCGTGCCCATCGGCGGCGGGGCCGCCACCAAACTCAACGGCCCCCTCGTCGCGGGCGGCCGCGTGGGTGACATCGGTCGGAGTTACCTCCAGATCAGCCCGGACGGATCCACCGTGGTCTACCGCGCCGACCAGGACACTGATGAGGTCTACGAGCTTTACAGCGTGCCCATCGGCGGCGGCGACATCACCAAGCTCAGTGATTCTCTCGTCGAAGCTGGCAACGTGTGGCACTTCGAGATCAGCTCGGACAGCTCCACCGTGGTTTATGTGGCGGACCAGGACACCGATGAGGTCTATGAGCTTTACAGCGTGCCTATTCACGGTGGTGCCCCCACCAGGATTCACGCGCCCCTTGATCTTTTCGGGGATCAGGGAGTGGGAGACTTCCAAATCAGCCCGGACGGAAACAAGGTGCTCTTTAC
>JAAZXD010000164.1:0-6420 GCA_014240355.1 Roseibacillus sp.
TGAGGCGGGCGGGCAGGGGCAGTTCTTCAGCCCGGAGCATTCTGTCAATTACTTCACCATTGGCGGCAAACATGGCCTGCTGCACGGAGGGCGAGAAGACCTCGGCAAAGATGTCCGGGTAGGTTGCCACGAAGGAACCGCGGTAGTCGCTTTCCTGCCCGACGGTTCCATCTTCCCGGACCTCGCTACCCAGGGAGACCAGGATGGAACGGAAGAGCGGTTCGGCCGGCAGCGGCTTGTCGAGGGCGCGGGCAAAACTTTCCGGGAGGGGTGGGACTTTGCCCGGGTGCACGGTGGAGAGGCCATAGGCCCGGCTGGTGAGAATGGCCCGGCACAGCCGGCGCAGGTCGTAGCCGTTGTTGGTGAAGTCCCGGGCCAGCCATTCCAGCAGTTCCGGGTGGCTGGGGGGGTGAGCCGAGTTCATCTTGTCCACCGGGTGCACGATCCCCCGTCCCATCAGGATGGCCCAGAGGCGGTTGACGAGGGCGCGGGCGAAGGCGGGGTTGTCCTCGATGGCAATGCGGGCCAGTTCCCTGCGGCGGGAGAACTTGGGAAGGGGAGTCTTCTCCACGTTGGTGGTGATCTTCGGCTTTTCTCCCTTCTTCTTGGGCTTCGGTGGATTGATCCAGTCTGCTGGCGGAGCAACAGCATAATTCTCCGCAGCGTCCTTGTCGCGGCGTCCGCCTGGTTCCTCCACCACGTGACCAGTAAGGAATACCAGCTCACTCTCACTGCTCTCACCTTCCAGGTTGGCGAACTTGTTGTATCCGCCGGCCGCACGCTCTCCGAGTCCCGGGCCTGCCTTGGTGTTCACGTTGCGTGTCCGATCGAAGAAGGCGACCAGCCCCCAGTAGTGCTTCTGTTCGATCTCGGGAGCGACCGGATGATCGTGACACTGGGCACACTGCAGTTGCTTTCCAAAGAGGGCGGTCGAAGTGGCGTTGGCCATCCTGCCGGCATCGTCGCCTTGCTCATAGAGAAACCAGGCGGCTCCCTGTTCCTGCGGACTCTGCGGTCGGGCCACGATGAAGTCGTGCCCCACCTTGTTCCAGGGACGGTTTGTTTCGAAGGCCCAGCGCAGGTAGGGCAGGAAGTGCTTCTCACGGTCACCCCGGCTCTTGCCCCCACCCTGCGCCCGTCCAAGCAGGGCGGCATTGAAGACTTCGGCGAAGTGCCGGGCGTGGGCCTTGCTCGCCAGAAGATCGTCGAGGAGGAGGTCACGTCGGTCGGAGCCCGTTTCCGCCAGGAAGCGGCTGCGTTCATGCCTCGTCGGAATCCGACCCAGGAGATCCAGGGTGACCCTGCGCAGGAAGGCGGCATCGCCAATGGGAGGGGCGGGGGCGATGTCTTTCTCCTTCCAGGAGTTTTCCAGCAGGGTGTCGATTGCCATAGTCGGCATGAGGCCGGGCGGGAGGGGCCTCGCCGGTTTGGCCGGGCCGGGGCCGGGAGCCACATCTTCCGGTCGTTTGAAACGGATGACCCAGTCCCGGATCCGGGAAATATCTCCCTCGCTCAGCTGGCCCTTTGGGGGCATGTGGGGATCGGCCTCGGGATGAAGCTGGGTCACGAGCCGGCTCTGGTCCGGCCTGCCGGGGAGAAAGGCCGGGCCGCTGTCACCGCCCTTGAGCAGACTCTCCAGGGAACGCAGGTCGAGTCCGCCTTTCTGTTTCGCCCCGCCATGACACTTGCTGCAGTGTTCCTTGAGCAACGGAGCCAGACTCGCAAACTGGTCGGCCCTGCCATCCGCAAAGACGAACAGCAGAGTGAGAATGATGACAGGGCTGATCCTCAAGGAAGCAGAAAGAATAGCGAACCCCGCCGCCGGCGCAATTGGGGAATCCGGCCAGTTGGAGTCCCCACTGTTTCGGTGGTGTTTTTCCAACCCGGGGGATGAACGTCAGGGGGATGTCGTGCGGACTGCGAAGAATCCCTCCGAGCCAATGATGGCAAAGTCCCTGGTGATTACCCCTATTGTGTCCGCGACCGTAGCCCGTTCCTGCCACTGATCATGGGGCAGCGCCGGGTCGGGAGTGAAGAGGACGGTGTAGGCCTGGGTGTCGAGGGCGTCCCAGCTCAGGCGAACCTGACCGTCCGGAAGGCGGGCGATATCCAGGATCGGCACGACCAACGGCGGTGTGCTCGCGGGCGTGAGATCGAAGGTCACGCCGGGATTCTGGCTCTGGACAGTGACGGTGAAGGCGTTTCCGCTGTCGGAGATCCAGGCGGCGGCATCACCTGAGTCGAATCCGTCGGTGAAGATCGATTCGGTCACCAGGGTTTCCAGCCTGATGTCGAGGTTCTCCTCGACCGTGATCTCCAGAGTCCGTTCGAAGTCGACCTTGATCCGGCCGGGGTTAATAGAAGTGATGTCGGTGAACCCGTCGTAGCCGGGTGCGAATTCATCGTCGATATCGGGGTTGGGGCCGGAGGTGGAGGCGAACTGCGTACTCCCGAGCAGTTCGGTGATCATTTCGCCGGTCTCAAGTTCCCCCACATTGACGCGGAAGGAGGCCCCCACATCGCCGACGATGCCGCTGCTGACGGGGTCGACCAATTCGAAGTCCTGCTCCAATTTGATGTCGAGGGTGATATTCTGAATTCCCGGTTCAGGATCATGGGCCCTGAAAATAGTCCTGTTCTGACTGCTGGTCGCGATGAAGCGGGCCGGGGTGGATCCTGGTGGGGGTTCGCTCGAGAGGGGGAACATGCTTACCCGGCCCTGGTGTTCGATGCTGAACCGGGGGATTCCGGTGGCCCCGGCAGAGTTCACCTCCACCGAGGCGAAGACAGGTTCGAGGGGATCGAAGAACTCCGGCGGGATCGTGATTTCCTCAAAGAGATTGATTGCCGCCATGGAGGCGCCGCTTCTTGTGCGGTTGAATCCTCCCACCTCGACGCCATTGAATCCGAAGAACGAGAAGTCGGCACAGGAACCGGGAGCCCCGGGCGCGAGATTTGCGAAGAACTGCGGGCAGGAGCCCTGGGCCCGGGCACTGACCGGTAGTCCCAGCGAACATGCGGTGCTGGCCAGAAGGAGTGGGATCCGGAGGTTCATACCGCGGGTTGCCCCTCTGTGTTCGCGAGGTGGTGCGTGATGTTCATGCTGCCTCGTCTATCAGCTTTCCGGGTGGGCGCAGGTTCGCTGGAGCAATGATCAGGACTACAGGAGGATATCCTTGATGGGGTAGGCATCCTCCACGCCGGTCAGGCGTTGCTGTAACCCCTGGAACGGGAAGCTGAAGCGGTGATTGTCGATACCCATGCAGTGGAGAATAGTGGCGTTCAGCTCGTTGAGGTGAACGGGTTTTTCCGTGACATTGTAGCTGAAGTCATCGGTTTCTCCGTGGGAGAGGCCTGCCTTTATGCCGCCGCCAGCCATCCACATGCAGAAATTGCGGGGGTGGTGGTCGCGACCGTAGTTCTCCTTTGTCAGTTTGCCCTGGCAGTAGGCGGTGCGCCCGAATTCACCGCCGAAAACAACCACCGTGTCCTTCAGCATTCCTCTTTCCTTGAGGTCCTTGATAAGGGCGGCGGTTGGCTGGTCAACGTCAAGGCACTGGTTCTTGATCTCCTTGGGCAGGTTGCCGTGCTGGTCCCAGCCGCGGTGGAGAATCTGCACCACCCGGACCCCACGTTCAATGAGACGGCGGGTGAGGATCGCCGAATGGGCAAAGCTGCCAGGCTTCTGGACATCTGGCCCATACCTCTCGAGGGTTGCCTTGCTCTCTTTGCCAAGGTCAGTCAGTTCGGGGACACTGGTTTGCATCCGGAAGGCCATTTCGTACTGGGCAATGCGGGTTTGTGTCTCGGGGTCCCCGAAGCGCTCGAAAGCCCTGCGGTTCAGCTGGCCCAGGGCGTCGAGCATGGCACGCCGGTCGCCAGGCAGCACCCCCGGGGGATTCTTCACGTATAATACCGGATCGCCGGCGCTGCGGAGCTTCACTCCGTCATACTTGGAGGGCAGGAAACCACTGGTCCACATGCGGGAGAACAACGCCTGGCTCGGGTTCTTGACGGTCGGGGTGAAAACCACGAAGGCGGGTAGATTCTGGCTTTCGCTGCCAAGGCCATAGCTGAGCCAGGAACCGAGGCTGGGCTTGCCGGGCACCTCACTGCCGGTCATCACGAAGGTACAGGCCGGGTCGTGGTTGATGGCCTCGGTGTGGACCGATTTGATCATGGTGATCTCGTCGGCGATGCCCTTCATGTGTGGAACCAGCTCACTCATCAGGATGCCCGACTGTCCACAGCGCTCGAAGGCGAACCTGCTGGGAGCCACGGGGAAACGTTTTTGCCCACTGGTCATGGTGGTGATGCGTTGACCGTTGCGGACCGAATCGGGAAGTTCCTTGTCGAAGAACTTCTCCATCTGGGGTTTGTGGTCGAAGAGGTCCTGCTGAGCCGGAGCGCCGTTCATGTGCAGGTAGATGAGGTTCTTGGCCTTGGGCGCAAAGTGAGGGAGTCCGGGCAGGGCCGGATGGATATCGGGGCCTGGAGTGGGCTTGGCGGCAAGGCCTCTCTGGGCGAGGAGCTGGGCCAGGGCGATACCCCCTACCTTGAGACCGGCTCCCTGGAAGAACCGGCGACGGGATTGGAGGTGATGAAATTCGAGGGCAGGATCCATGGTGGGGTCAGTTCTTGTTTACGACCTCGTCAAGATTGAGGAGCAGGTTCGCCACGAGGGTCCAGGCGGCCAGGTCATTCTGCTTGAGGGCGGGATCGGGTTTACTTTCGCCGAAGGCAATGAGTTGCTCGGCAGCTGCAGAGTCAACGGCGAAGCGGTTCAGGTGTGTCTGAAGCGCCTTCAGCACGATTTTTGATTCTTCCGGATCAGGGTAACGGGCGGTGACAAGCCGCCATGCCCAGCGGACACGGTCCTCAGCATTTGTTCCGCCTTCCTTGAGAATGCGCTGGCCAAGGGCGCGTGCTGCTTCGACGTGTTGAACATCGTTCATCAGCTGCAGGGCCTGCATCGGGGTGTTGCTGCGGCCACGTGCCGAGCAGCTTTGTTCGCGGTTGGGTCCATCAAAGGTGGCCATGAAGGGCGGCGGAGCGGTGCGCTTGAGGAAGGTATAAAGGCTGCGTCGATACAGGTCCTCCCCCTTGTCCTGCTTGTAATTGCGCGTGTTGCTGGAGGCAAAGCCGACCGGTTCCCAGATATTGGGGGGCTGATAGGGCCTGACACCCCGGCCTCCGATCGTAGAGACCATCAGTCCGCTGAGGTTCAGGGCCTGATCACGGATGACCTCGGCATCCAGTCGATGCCGTGGTCCCCGGGCCAGGAGACGGTTTTCCGGATCCTTTTCCCGCAACGCGGGCGAGGCCGCGGAGCTTTGGCGATAGGCATGACTGGTGAGGATGCGCGTCACCAGTCGCTGAATATCCCAGCCATCTTCCATGAACTGTAAGGCCAGCCAATCGAGCAGTTCAGGGTGGCTGGGCAGCTCTCCCTGGGTGCCGAAGTCTGCGCTGGTTTTAACGAGGCCGGTGCCGAAGAACTGCTGCCAGAAACGATTGACGGCAACACGCGCAGTCAGTGGGTGCCTGCCGTCGACAAGCCAGTTGGCGAGGTCCAGCCTGTTGTAGTCGCGATTTTTCGGCCTTGGGGGAAGCGGGGGCAAAAAGCCGGGGACATCGCGGCTGACTTTTTCGCCGGGATTATTGTATTGCCCGCGGATCATCACGAAGCTCTCCCGTGGCTTGGGCAGGTCGGCCATCACGAAGGTCACTGCGGTGTTTTTGCCGATGGCATTCTTCTCGGCCACCAGCTTTGCCTTTTCGTCATTGAGTGGTTTCAGCGTATCCTTGGCCCCCTTGTAGATCCGGCCGAGCCAGTGCAGGAAAAGGCGTTTTTCCTGGGACTCCGCCCATTCGCCGGGCTTCGTGCCCTTCACGAGCTTGCGTAATTCCTCGTTAAGATCCTTGTTGCGCTCATTTTCCTTCTGCGCTTTCCACGCTTTCCATGAAAAGACCGGGTCGGTGACAGGGTTGGTGGTGACGTGGCCCCCGGATTGGTCCCAGTAGACCTTGCCGTCAAACTGGGTGTAGGCCCAGCCGTTGAGCTGGGCACCCGGCTTGAGGCCCACCTGCTCGACGTCGACCTCAAGGCGCACCCATTTCCCGGTTTCTGGCAGGTCGCCCATGCGCCGCCGGCTGACGGAATCGTTCTGGCCCCACTCGATCTGGTTGCCTCCCCAGTAGGCGCGGTGTTCCCACGTCCCGTCATTGAACTGCAGCATGATCTGTTTCGGGGGATTGGTTGCATCGAGGTAAACATGCGCGAACAGCTTCATGCCATCCTCGATGACCAGGGGAGGGTTGGCACCGGTGAAGTAGTGCTGGCTCAGGCCCTTGGCCTCCCGGACGCTCGCCTTGACCCCACTGAAAACCGGTTCTGGTGAACTTACGAACTTCCATGGG
>JAAZXD010000164.1:6430-7289 GCA_014240355.1 Roseibacillus sp.
CGGCATCCGCGATCCACACCGTCTCCTTCGTGGTTGGCGGGGGCGGTTTGCTGAGGTCTGCCGGGTCGTTGTAGTCAATCCCTGTTACGGCTTCCGTGATGCGTTTTTCGACCGCCTGGATCTTCGAATCCAGAGCCGCGAGCTTTTCCTGCGCACCTGGCAGCGGCACGCGGATAACAGGTGGAGTGTCCAGCTTGTTCCCGTCCAGGGCAGGGTCGGCGGTACTGTGGAAGAAGGAATACATCGAGTAATACTCGTTCGTGGAAATAGGGTCAAATTTGTGGTCGTGGCATACCGCGCAACCAGCTGTCAGTCCCATCCACACCTCCACTGTCGTCGAAGTGCGTTCCACGGCATTGCGATAAATCCATTCAGCATTGATGCTGCCTCCTTCTCCGGTGGTCACATTACAGCGGTTGAATCCCGAGGCAATTTTCTGATCGATGGTCGCCCCGGGCAACAGGTCTCCAGCCAGTTGCCAGCGGGTAAACTCATCGAACCTGATGTTCCGGTTGAACGCCCGCACCACCCAGTCGCGGTAGGGCCACATGCTTCGAAAATTGTCGAGGTGCAGCCCGTGGGTGTCTCCATAGCGCGCGGCATCAAGCCAGTAGCGGCCCATGTGTTCCCCATAACGGGGCGATTCGAGCAGGCGGTCTACGGACGCTGCGTAGGCTTCCGAGCTGGGATCTTCCAGGAAGGCTTCCACCTCTTCGGGCGTGGGCGGCAGGCCGGTCAGGTCAAAATACAAACGGCGGATCAACACCCGGGCATCGGCCGGGGCGCTTGGCTTCAGCTTCGCCGCATCGAGTCTGGCAAGAATGAACGCATCGATCGGGTTGGCCCCCCAGCCGGTCTG
>JAAZXD010000165.1 GCA_014240355.1 Roseibacillus sp.
TCGGCCAGCAACTCCCTGGCACGAATCTGCCAACGGGGCAATTCCGCACCCAGCACTTCAGCTTCCACCGAGCCCCTTCCAGGCAGATAACACCGTCCCCTTGCAAGATCCTCCGGCACATCCCGCAGGATGTTTACCAGTTGCAGTCCCTTTCCATAATTGGCACCCCAGCGCAGCAGAGTGGCCCGGTCTTCACGGGCAAAACGGTCGCTGCAGGTGAAGCCTATTTCAGTCCAGAATTCTCCCACACATCCCGCCACCTGGTAGGCGTAGGCTTCCAGTTCGTCGTCCTCTCCCAGGCGCACCACGGAATCGCCGGCAAAGCGCTGGAGATCCCAGCTCTGTCCTCCGGCGATAATCCCCACCACCTTGCGGATATGACTGCCCACCTTCCGGTCCATCATGTCAAGCCAGTCGAAACAGTCGGCTGCCCGCAGCACAAGATCCCATTCCCCCCGCTCGAGACCCGATCCCTCCAGTTCACCGGGCAGTGCGCAGGCGAACTTCTGTATATCGCTGCGTCTTGCCGGCCCACTCAGCAGGGAACGAAACTGCTCCAGGAGCGCCTGGCGCCGCGCCAGATCAATCGAACCGGCATCGGCAATGGTATCGCTCAACCGCGCCAGCAGGTAACCCAGACTGAGCGGCCCCCGGAACTCGCTCGGCAAAAGCTTGAGGGTGAGATAAAAGGAGCGCGAAACCTCACGCAGGATATCGGTGCCGAGTTCTGCCGTGTTCATCGCCCGCCGGAGACTGCCCACTCCCTGGCCCGATCACCAATCACAAATCACAAATCACGATAACCTTCATTCATCTCTACCTCCATATTCCCTTCTGTCACCGCATCTGCCCCTACTGCTCATTTTACAAGCACACCCCGGGGAACACGGATATGGCGCGCTTTGTTGACGCCCTTCTGGCAGAGGCCGGGGACCGATCCTCCAGACTACCGGTCCCGGCCCTCGAAACGGTCTACCTCGGCGGCGGCACTCCCAGCATGCTCTCCCCTTTCCTCCTCCGCCGACTCTTGGAGGGTTTGCGGGAGATCTTCAGATTTCTGCCAGGAGCGGAAATCAACCTCGAGGCGAATCCGGCCACTTTCGGGCGACAGACAGCAAGCGCATACGCGGATCTCGGAATCTCGAGAGTTTCTCTGGGGGCGCAATCCTTTGACCCCGGGAATCTCACCGCCTTGGGAAGAACGCACGGCCCATCCGACATCACACGGTCTTTCGCTCTCCTCCGGGAGGCCGGGATCGAGAACGTGAGCATCGATCTCATCTTCTCCATCCCCGGTCAGTCCCTGAGCCAGTGGCGGCACAGTCTGGAAAAGGCCCTGAGCGTCTCCCCCACCCACATCTCGGCCTACAATCTCACTTACGAGGAAGACACTCCCTTTTTCGAACGGTTTCAGCAGGGCCTCTACCACGACAAGGACGAGCTCAACGCGGAGATGTTCGAACTCGCACACAATCTGCTCACCCAACACGGATTCCGCCATTATGAGACATCCAATTACGCCCAACCAGGATTCGAGAGCTGTCATAACCGGGCCTACTGGGCCGGAATGAACTACCTCGGCCTCGGCCCATCCGCGGTGTCCACCATCGCGGGGCGCCGCTGGAAGAACATTCCAGACACCCGGCAATACATCCAACTGGTCGAGCAGGCCGGCCACGCCGAGCATGAAGCAGAAGATCTTACCGGAGCCCAACTCGATCTCGAACGCATCGCCCTCATGCTGCGGACGGACCAGGGCGTTCATCGCCGCCACCTCGGCGCCGTATCGGAGGAGCGCATAGGGCACACCATTGAGGAGGGCCTGGCAGGATGGGATGGAGACCATCTGCGCCTCCTTGGCAGGGGGCCCCTGCTCGTGGACTCCATTGTTTCCCACCTCGCGGACTGAACGTCCCCACTCCCTTCTTGCTCCCGCCCCCCTGGTCGAGCATAACGGTGGCAGGAAAACATGCTCGAAGGCACCTACCCGCTGGCGCGCAAGCTCCTGTTCCGCCTCAATCCCGAACGGGCCCATGACTGGTCACTCGCCGCCCTGCGACTGGCGGAAAACTGCGGCGTCCTGAAAGGCCTGGCTGGCGATTCCCCGGGCCTGGCACCGGTGAAATGCATGGGACTGACCTTTCCCAATCGCCTCGGCCTCGCCGCAGGCATGGACAAGGAAGGCAATGCCATTGATGCCTTCGGCCGCCTGGGATTCGGCTTCATCGAGATCGGAACCATCACTCCACGTCCCCAGGATGGCAATCCCAGGCCCCGCCTCTTCCGCCTCCCGGAACACGATGCCATTATCAACCGGATGGGGTTCAATAACCCCGGCGTCACGGAGGGCGTTGCCAACGTGCGGAAGACCAAGGGTTTTCAGGGCGTGATCGGCTTCAATATCGGCAAGAACAAGGACACCCCCAATGAGCAGGCCATCGATGACTACCTGATCTGCCTGCGGGAGGCCTGGCCAGTGGCGGATTACATCGCGGTGAACCTGTCCTCGCCCAACACGCCGGGCTTGAGGGATCTCCAGGGCCCCGAGCCCGCCGCCCGCCTTCTCGATCGTCTGCAGAGTGAGCGCGACATCCTGCTCCGTGAGACCGGTCGTCAGGTCCCCCTTGCCATCAAGGTCGCCCCCGATCTTCAGACCGGGGAGATCCGCGCCTTGAGCAGGGTCTTTCTCGATCAGGGTCTCGATGCCCTCATCGCCACCAACACCACCGTTGAGCGCCCGGAGGTGGGCGCTCACCCATCCCACGCCGAGGCGGGCGGACTGTCTGGTGCTCCCCTGACGAAAAACTCCACCGAGGTGATCTCCCGCTTTCACGACGACCTTGGTGACAGGATCCCGATCATCGGTGTCGGGGGCATCATGTCGGCCGTCGATGCCGCAGAAAAACTCTCTGCCGGCGCCACCCTCCTCCAACTCTATACCGGATTCATCTACCACGGACCAAAACTGATCCGAGAAATTTTGAATAGTTCTGCGGTTTCTGCGTCCTAAAGAGCAGAACCTCCACTTGATTGTTTCGATTGTCTCGGAGAGCGCAACGGATTAAGATGCCACAAAGCAACTGAACCAAACACGAATACACCATGAAAATCAAACTCCTGACCAGTCTCACAGCCGCCGTTTCTCTCCTCTTCGCGAGTTGTGCCGCCGGCCCCAACACCCAGGCCGGAGCCCTCACCGGGGCCGCCCTTGGGGGCGTAGCGGGCGCCATTATCGGTAACAATGTCGGGGATGGCGATGCCGGAACCGGAGCCCTCATCGGGGCAGCCGTCGGAGGCGCTGCTGGCGCTGCGGCCGGAAACGCAAAGGATAAACAGCAAGGCCACGTGCGTGGCTACTAGAGATTTCGCACCAGTTAATCCTTCTACAAAGCAGCGGGAAATTCCCGCTGCTTTTTCTTTTGGTCAGGTTGTGTAAAATACCGCCGTCACTAATCATCCCATGCGACCACTCAGTCATCTTTTCGCCCCACTCATCCTCACCGCTGGATTCGCCCTGCCCATCGAGGGGCAGGCCGAGGACTTCGATCCCTTCGCGGCCGCGGAGCAGTCCGGCAACTCAAGCAGGATGGAGTTTCTCTCCGAGGTCAGGAGCCTGGCGCCCGGCAAGCCCTTCCAGGCAACCATCAAGCTGACCCACCCTCCCCACTGGCACTCCTACTTCATCAATCCCGGTTTTGTCGGGATGTCCCTGCAACCGAACTGGAAACTCCCACCAGGATTCAAGGCCGAACGAGTGGCCTGGCCTGTTCCTCACATTGGCACCACGGCCGGAAAGAAGACCTATGGCTACGAGCCACTGGTCTATCACCTCTTTGAGATCACTCCGCCACCCAATCTCAAGGTGGGCTCGAAAGTGACGGTGAGCGCCACTCCCCGGTGGCAGATCTGCGACGAGAACAACTGCCTCCCTGAACCAGGCTTCGGACGTCCGGCTACGCCCAGCGAAATCACCCTTCCGGTTGCCGCGGAAGCGGTGAACGATCCGGTCAATGCCCCGGCCTTTACCGCGGCCCGCGCCATGCAACCGGGAGCGCTCCCCGGCAACCTGACGGTCCAGGCCAGCAAGACGAGCAGTGAAATCACCCTCCTGCTTTCTCCCGCTGATGCGGTCCCGGAGGGGAAGATTCACTTTTATGATTACGAACAAGTGATGGATGCCCAATCCGACCCGGTCGTGGAACGGGGAGAGAACGGAGTGCGCTGGACAATTGCCCGGAACGAGGAATCCAATTCCGAAACGGCCCGCACTCTCGGCGGAATCCTCACTCTCGGCGAAAAAGGTTACCTCGTAGAGGTGGAATACGGCGCGACCGCCAATCCCCCTGTCAGTTTTTCAAAACTTCTCGCCATCCTTGGCGGGATGTTTCTTGGCGGAATGATCCTGAACCTCATGCCCTGCGTATTCCCCGTCATTGGAATCAAGATCATGGGCTTCGTGCAACAGGCGGGCGAGGACCGCAGGTCGATCCTGGTTCATGGCTTGATTTATGCCGGCGGGGTCCTGCTCTCCTTCTGGATCCTCTCCGGACTATTGCTGGGACTGCGGGAAGGTGTGATAGGAAGCGTGGGACAGGATGTCAGCTGGGGTTATCAGTTGCAGAACCCCTGGGTCGTCTGGGTTCTCATGCTCGTCATGTTCGTCCTTGCCATGAATATGTTCGGGGTCTTCGAGATTGGAGCCTCCGCAACCAGTGTGGGCGGCACCCTGACACACAAGCAGGGAGCGGGCGGATCATTCTTTTCCGGTGTACTCGCCACGGTCGTGGCAACCCCCTGCTCCGCGCCCTTTCTCGGTGTTGCCATCGGCCTGGCATTTAATCTGTCGTCCCTGCTCTTTCTCCTGGCCTTTACCATGATGGCGCTCGGATTAGCCTTCCCTTACGTCCTCCTCTCTGCCTTTCCCAGACTGGTCGAAAAACTGCCCCGACCCGGACCCTGGATGGAATCCTTCAAGCAGGCCATGGCCTTTCTCCTGTTCGGCACTGCTGGCTTTCTCCTCTGGTCGCTACTCTCTCTCAAGGAGGTTGGTCTCGGCAAGATGCTTCCCATCGTCCTGGGGTTGACCTTCATCGGAATCGCCCTGTGGGTCTACGGCCGCTGGTGCGTCATTTCCCGGACCAGACGTACCCGGACAGTTGGTTATGTCGCCGCGGTTCTCTTTTCCAGCGTTGGACTAATGTCCTCCAAGCCGCCCCCGGCGGGTCTGGACTGGAAACCCTGGTCACCCGAGGCGGTAGAGCAGGCCCTTGAGCAGGGCCGGCCTGTCTATGTGGATTTCACCGCCACATGGTGTGCGACCTGCCAGGTCAACAAGTCCCGGGGATACAACAGGGCGGTCCGGAAATTGTTCGATACGCACAATATCCTGCCTCTCAAGGCTGATTTCACCAATTACGATCCGAGAATTGCCCAGACTATTGCCGAACTGAAGAGGAGGGCTGTCCCGGTCAATGTCCTCTACCTGCCCCACGGCGACGAACCGAAAGTCACCAAGGAATTCTTTGGCTCGCGCTATATCCAGGGCTTCATCAGGGAGCACCTTGGAGAGGCGAAAACACAATCTGCCGACCAGTGATTTCCGCCTGCCACCTGCAGGATCCGGCATTCTCCCTTGAGCGAGCGGGTTTTCCTGGCGCGCCCACACATCCGGGCCAACTGCATTCTTCTCAGTAATCCCTCCGGGCGAAAATCCAGGCCGCCAACCCTGCCACGAGTAATTCGTAACAGAGCGAACTCCCCACATCCTTCCACACGGGATGCCGCTGATCAGCGCGGCGCTCGGCCTCCGCGATGTGTGGCGGCACCTCCATGGACGAATCACTGAACAGTGAACCAAGGAGAGACTTGCCTGCCAGTCCGCTGCCGCCCTGGTCAACGCTGATCAGGTTTCTCATTTGAGCCCCCACCGCACGAGTCTTCGGCAACGGGGTCCGGAGAACATCGAGGCACCTGTGCAACCCCACCATGAACTCCCCTGCGCTCTCCCGGGGTTCCACCTCCTCAACCCCCCCGTCGACCCAGTCCGGCTTCATGCCTGCCTGCGGAACAGTGTAGGCAAACTGGTAAACGATGTCTTCGGTCCATTCCGTGAGCACCGACACACCCCAGACAAGGCAGGCGGCAAGCAGACCGAAGACAGTGGAACCCGACCAGATCGAGATCAGAACATGCATGGCATAGACAAAGCTGAAAACGAGCACGACCAGAGGCACCGCCCAGAAAAGACCCAGATTCCACTCTTCAAAACGAAGGCCGAAGGACAGGAATACGATTACCGTAAATGGCAGGACCTGCAGAAAAACGAACAGGAGACTTCCCAGATACTTGCCCAGGAACAGTGTGATGCGGCGCGGCGGCTTGGAGAGCGTCAGGTCAACCGATCCCTCGCGCACGAATTCAGGGAAGATCGAGGCGCAGGAAATGAGGGCCAGCACCACCGCGAACAACCCAAGCCAGTGAGGGACGATGGTGTTGGTGAAGATAAGGAGATACAGTTCCCTGGACTCCTCCGTCCCCAACTGAAGGGATTCATGTTCGATGGTCCACAAGCCGAAGAAGAGCGATATGCCTTTTTGGTCGAAACCGATGGAGGCATACCCCAGGGCCACCATTCCGGAGAGCGTCAGCACGATCCAGAAGAGCTTCTGTGATCGCAGCATCCGGAAGGAGTCCAGAAGGAGAACGCCAAGCGTATTCATGACGACTCCTTCCCTTTCCGCCCGCTTTCATCAGCGACCGATTCCAGAAAGAGGTCCTCCAGCGACTGGCGCACCTGACGCACCTCGGTGATGACTGACCCTCCGGAGCGCAGAGCATCAAGCACGGGCTGGACCGGCTCGGCATCACCCCCGGAAACCTCCACCCGTCTCTCCTCAACCACCAATCCCTTCGTCCGGAACCTCTCAGCCACCTCCTCCCCGATTGGCCCTGCGGTAATGATTTCGAACCGGCACGATCCGCCGGTGAGCTCAGCCAGGGCTCCCTGCCTGACGACCGATCCCTCCTTGAGAATGGCAACCGAGTCGCAAACGGTCTCCAGCTCACCAAGAAGGTGACTATTCACGAATACGGTCCTTCCCTCGCTCCGCAGCTTCAGGAGCAATTCACGCATGACACGACGCCCCTCCGGGTCGACCCCGTCCGTCGGCTCATCCAGAAAAACCAGCTGGGGATCGTTAACCAGAGCCTGGGCGAACCCGATCCGCTGCACCATTCCCTTGGAGTAGGTCTTCAGAGTACGTTCACTGACGCCCTCCATCCCC
>JAAZXD010000166.1 GCA_014240355.1 Roseibacillus sp.
GCATTGGCGACCGCGGTGCAGTTGTCTGCGGTCGGGCCGGGATCATCACAGACGCCGTCCCCGTCCGCGTCGATCAGAATCTTGATGTAATCTGTGGGCGAGTCCGGTTTTGGATGCCGGTACTGGGGGCCGGCTCCAACGTAAAGGCGTCCGCGCTTGTCAAAGCACAGAGAGGAAGGGTTGATGATATGGGGCTCCTTGACAAAGAAATTGATCCCGAATCCCTCCTCGACTTCAGGGAGCGCATTGCGGTCGACTTCGGCGAAACCGGGTAGGGAGATGACGAGGGCAGTCAGAGTGGTGGAGAGAATGAGGCGAATCGGTTTCATGAGCTAGGAGTCTGGATAGAATACATCGGAATCATCAATGTCAGGAATGCCCACTACCAGGACGCGCATTTTCCCCACTGCACCGTGAAGGACACCGGGAGGGATATGAATCATGGTGCCAGGGTGAACCGCGTGTTCCTCCCCATCAAGAATCAAGGAGCCTTCCCCCTCCAGGACGTAATAGAGTTCGGTGGTACGCTTGTGGTAGTGCGGTTTGGCGCCATCGATATCCACGGCATGAGCCCACGCAGCAACATTCTGATCTTCCTTGCTGATGAGTCGATAGCGGTATCCGCAGGCGCTCCGTTCCCGGGGGGCGTCATGCTCGTGACGAAGAATGAGCGTCCCTGGTGGCGAGGGAGTCGGTCTGTTTTCCATCCCACAGATTGCATGTGCTGGAATCTGATCCGTCGATTCCGAAATTGCGGAAGCATAGCACTTCCGGGTGAAAACACAGTTCGATCTCAAGTACACATGGAGGATCGAATCGGTTGGTGCGTTTCGTGATGAAGTAGTGCTTCACGAAGCAGCGGATCCATTCTCTGCAGGGCGGGTGGGAATTCGCCCACACCGTGCCTGCACCGCGAGACCTCCCAGCTGCGAGCGAGCTCGCAATCCGCAATAGGTCCTACCGTTTTGGCCGGCGCATGGTGGCGAGCCGGTATTTCATGACCGCATCCGTGATGGCGCCGGCGATTGTGCGCTGATAGGTTGCATTGGCTATGAGGCGGGCCTCGTAGGAGTGGCTCATGAAGCCGCCTTCCAGGAGGATGGCTGGATGCCTGACCCCGGTGAGAACACTGAAGCGGGCCCGCCGGATTCCTCGATCGGGTCGTCCGGTCTTGAGAAGGCAGGTGCTGTGCACGGCGGTAGCCAGAGCAATATTGGCGGAATCCTGAGTGTTTCCATTGCGGAGTTGGAAGTCATCCTTGCGAAGACCGCGTCCATAGTGGGCCACTCCGGCAGGAGAGAGAGTAAAGGTTTCGATGCCCTGGGCACGTCCACGGCCACCGGAATTGAAATGGATGCTGATGAAGATCGCATTCTGGAAGCGGTTGGCGAGATCGACACGTTCCGTGAGGGAAAGGAAGCGGTCGGAGTTCCGGGTCATGATTACCTTGAAGCCGCGGGCCTCGAGTTGTTGTTTCAGGATGCGGCCGACGGCAAGATTGTAATTGGCCTCCTTTCCGTGGCGATTG
This sequence comes from Roseibacillus sp., assembly GCA_014240355.1. Classification (GTDB taxonomy): domain Bacteria; phylum Verrucomicrobiota; class Verrucomicrobiia; order Verrucomicrobiales; family Akkermansiaceae; genus Roseibacillus_B. Next base: position 1,529 of record JAAZXD010000166.1, read on the forward strand.
ACTGCTCCCGGGTCGTTGCCGCCGTGACCGGGATCGATGATGACGGTGTCGAAGGGATTGGAAGTCTGGATGTAGGAAGGGCGCAGGACAGGATCGACCAACTTGCCCAGATCGATACGGGAGACGAGATAGCGTCCCTGAAGAGGCAGAACCTTGAAGCTGAACACGAACTTCACGTTGTTCATGTAGACTTCCTGTCCCCCAATGGTGAACTTGATCTTGACTGCCCGGTTTTCAAGTTCAAGGAACGAGCCGGTCACCTTCATGGACTGGAAATTGTAGAACTTCCTGATGCTGCGGACAGTGACGTAGTCGCGGCCGTCATGCCGCACCGTTTCCCAGCCAGCAGCAGAGGCTGTTAGTGCAGGGAACAGCAGTCCGCCCAGGAGAAGCAGAAGGGATTTACGGAAGGATCGGGAAACGAAACTCATCGACGGGGGTGACCGCTGGAGAATACACGCCGTAATCGGCCGGGTTTGCGGGTCTTTGGGAATAAGATTGGCTGCAAAGGGAGACTCTCGCAATTAGAAAGCTTCTCGACAGTGGAGCCCGGCGCTTTTACGGCTCCCTACGATGTGATTGCGGAAGTTGTCGGCAAATACCGTGCACAGTGGGGCGAGGGCCCACTCTGGTGGCAGGGATGCCTTTATTACGTTGATATTGAAGGATGCAGGGTGCTCGCTTTTGACCCACATTCGGGGGAGGAGAGATTGTGGGAAACTGGTGAAAGGGTCGGAACGGTTGTCCCTCGCCGGAGCGGGGGACTCGTGGTGGCGGGAGACTCAGGTTTCGCCTTTCTTGATCCGGGGAGTGGCCTCCTGACTCCGGTGGCGGATCCTGAAGCTGACAAGCCCGGGAACCGGTTCAATGACGGAAAATGTTCGCCCGATGGACGTTTCTTTGCGGGGTCGATCAGTCTGGCGAGAAAGCAGGGCGATGCTGCATTTTATCGACTCGATCCCGATCGGCAGGTCAGAAAAGTTTTCGGGGGGGTGACTAATTCAAACGGGGTGGTGTGGACCGGGAATGGAGATACCATGTTCTATATCGACACGCCGCGTCTCGCCGTTCTGGCATTCGACTATGATGTGGATACGGGCCAACTGCACAACAGGCGTGAGGCATTTTCAACCTGTGAACGGGTGCCCGGTGTTCCGGATGGCATGGCAATTGATTCCGATGGTCATCTGTGGATCGCCTTTTGCCATGGAGGTTGCGTGGTGTGTTTTGATCAGGAGGGCAAGGAGCTTGAGCGTCTCATCCTGCCCTGTCGCGAAGTGACCGCGCCGGCCTTTGGGGGCGAGGGCCTAGGCGATCTATACCTGACCACGGGACAACCTCATGAGGAGATCGAGGAAGAGGCGGGACGCTTGTTCGTGTTTCCCGCAGTGGGTGCCCGGGGACTGCCTGTGAGTGCCTTTGCCGGTTGACCTGGAATTACCGCGACAGGGGGAGTTCCATCACGATGGGGCGATGATCGGAGGCGAGGCGTTCATCGTGCACCTGGGTGAGTGGCGCAGTTTTAAAGGAGATCCCCCGCGTCATGAAGTAATCGATCTCGATCGTGGGAGACCGAGAAGGGAAGGTTCTGGTGCCATTTTTCTTGGCAAGAATGGCGAAGCCCGAGGCCTTGAGCCTCGCCAGCGATTCCGCCTCCGGTTCGGCATTGAAGTCGCCTGCCAGGATGATGGGGTGTCTGCGTTCGGCGAGTCCCATTAGGAGATCGTTTACCTGCGCGATTCGGAAGGGTTCCCGGGTCCAGTCGTTGTGAATACTGACAAAGGAGAGGAGCGGACCGGAAGCGGTTGGTCGTACCGTGACTTCCAGTGCACAGCGTGGTTCCGCTCCGGGAGCGAGTTGATGCCGAACGGATTTCTGGACGGGAAAGCGGGAGAGGATCGCCAGCCCGTATTGACCTCCCTGGAAGTCCATGAACTTCCCGAACCGATGATGCATGCCAAGAAGGGTTCCCAGGGCCGCGGCCTGATTGACCTTTCCGGAGCGAGTGCAGGTGTGATCGATTTCCTGAAGGGCGACCAAGTCCGGCTTGAGCCTGCGGAGCACAGTCGCGATTCGCTTCAGGTCTACCTTGCTGTCCATCCCTCGACCGTGCCTGATGTTGTAGGAAACCAGTCGGATTGTGGCGGTCTCTGCCGCCTGCAGAGAGGGGCTGCCTGTGAGGAAGGCACAGGCGACAAGAATGAGACCGATCAGAAAACGGAACAGGTGGTGGCGATCGTTCACTTCGGAATCCTGTTCTACACCTGCTTCTCTGTTGCCGGGAAGATCTTCTTGATTTCAATGTCCTCACCGAAAAGTCGATCAAAGGAATCGCCCTTTGGGCCAGGATCTGGAAAGAGACCGGACACGTTCCCGCCGATGGAATCCGGTTGCCTGACGCTGGGGGGCGGCAGGGCACCCTTCTCCTCTCCCAGTCGAATGGGAATGAGTTCATGGGGCTTTTCCCTGGCCCTGCGTTGGGGAAGAATGGTGCGATCTCCACCATTGGTGGAGTGATTGATGCGAATGGGTTGGGTGTCGATCGATTCGAGTTCCTCCGCAGATGGCTTGTGGAGGCAATGATCCTGCTTTTGCACTGCTTCCCCGTCGGTTTCTCCTGAAAAGGGATTCGGTTTGGCCTCATTCCCGGAGATTTTCTTTCCCCGCGGTGCGGTTGCGACGGCACGGCATGCCTCATCGAGGAGGAGTAACTGTTCGGGTTGCCCGGATGCAGGATCGGCCATGCAGGGCTCCAATTCGAATTTCGGGAGAAACTCATCCCGTGCGAAGATCGCATGAGAGAATTGGATTTCGGGCGACTCCTCCTGTGCTGGCGCTTCGGAGTGCGGACCGGGGACTACACTCTCCTTCGAGCAGATTGGGCAAATGAACCGCTTGCCCGCGAATGCAACCGGACTGGAGAACTTCTGCTCACAGTGACGGCAGAAAAACTTGAGGATCTCTTCGTTCCGGGGATGCAGAATCCTGGAAGAATCTTCGGGTGCACTGGCGGGGATCGGAATCCCGGTAAGGCACGAAGAACAGGCGATGCGATTGTCGGGCGGGCCACTCAGGATTTTCCCGCAGGTGGCACAGTAGGAGTTGATGGTGACGGGTTCTCCGGTCGTAGCGTCCATGGCAAGGAGGGCTGGATTCTCTGGTCGGCATTCGCGGGATGCGGCCTGAGGCTCTAAGGGTGGCAGTTGAGCAGTCACCACCTATCAGGGAGCCGAAGTATTAACAGAATATTCACATTGCTTAGGACCGGTTAAATATGACCCTGGAATGACTGCTTTGCTGGTTGGATGCTGAAGGCAGGAGGGGCGTCGAGGGAATGGCGAAAACCGGAGGGAGATAAAGGGCCTCGCCTAACCGAAGTCGTAGGCGTCCATGTCAAAGACAATGGAAACCTCTTCCGGGAGCGTGGTGGCAGCGAGAACCTTTTGTACGTGCCTGGAGAGGGTGCGAGGGTTGGTCGACTTAAGGAGGAGTTGGAAACGAAAGAGGCCGTGGGCCCTGGGAGTGGGGGCGGGATTGGGCACTCCGAGTTCGATGCCGGTGGGAAGGTCTCTGGAGAGGCGTTGGTGGAGGTTTTGCAGGGTGAACTCGGCGAGACGTTCGTGACTGCACTTGCTTGTGAGAAGGGCAGCGTGGCTGAAGGGTGGGAAATCGAACTGGCGACGGAAATCAAACTCCTGATCGGCGAACCCTTCGTAGTCGTGATGGCGGGCGAACTGAACGGAGGGAGAATGGGGAGTGAAGGTCTGGATCACCACTTCGCCCTCCATTTCGCCACGCCCGGAACGGCCCGCCACCTGGGTGAGCAGCTGGAAGGTGCGCTCGCCAGCCCTGAAGTCGGGGGCATGTAGAGAAAGGTCGGCATTGAGGATGCCAGCCAGGGTGACGTTGGGAAAGTCGAGCCCCTTGGCGATCATCTGGGTGCCAAGGAGAATGTCGATCCTGCGGGCACGGAAATCCCGCAGGATGTCGCGCACTGCATTCTTCTTGCGGGCGGTATCAGCATCCAGACGGGCCAGACGGGAGCGGGGGAATACTTTGCGGAGAACCTCTTCGACTTTCTGCGTTCCGTAGCCCTGGAGGAGGATGGAGCGGTCCTGGCACTTGGGGCAGGCGTGGGGGACGATGGACTGGTATCCGCAGAGGTGGCAGATCAATCGCTCTTCGGTCCGGTGGTAAGTGAGAGGCACGGTACAATGCTGGCATTCGCAGACATGGCCGCAACTGGGACACTGGAGGGAGCGGGCAAAGCCGCGGCGGTTGAGAAAGAGGATGACCTGCTGTCCCTCTTCCAGTTTCTTCTCCATGTCCATGCGGAGGCGATCGGAGAGAATGGCGGGGCCACCCTTGTGTTTGCGCGTCTCGGTCCGCATATCCACGATACGGATGAGCGGCAGGGATTGGCCGTCTGCGCGCTGGGACAGGTGCACCAGGTCGTACTTGCCGGATTGAGCATTCTGAAAGGACTCCAGCGACGGAGTGGCCGACCCGAGGATCACCGGGCAGCATTCCATATGGGCGCGCACCACTGCCAGGTCACGACCCTGGTATTTGGGAGGGTTTTCCTGTTTGTAGGTATTTTCGTGTTCCTCGTCGACGATGATGAGACCTGGTGCGGGCAGGGGAGCGAAGATGGCGGAGCGGGCACCGACGACCACTTTTGCTTCTCCCTTTCGAATGCGATGCCACTCGTCGAAGCGCTCGCCTTGCGAGAGATGCGAATGCAGCACGGCGACCTGATCCTGCAAGGCAGAGAAGCGCGATTTGAAATGCTGGACGGTCTGAGGTGTCAGAGCGATCTCGGGAACGAGGACAAGGACAGACTTTCCGCGGTCCAGGCAGTGCTGGGCGGTTTGGAGGTATACTTCGGTTTTCCCGGAGCCGGTGACCCCGTGCAGGAGGATGGGCTTCGGGGAGGAGGACAGGTTTTCAGTTCCGGTTTTACGGTCGAGGGAGGTGTCGATGGCATGACAGATGACTCTGTAGGCAGCACGTTGGCCCTCATTGAGCTTGTGGGGTTTGCTCTCCAGGAATTCATCCCCGGCATCGGGATCGCGGCGGACTTCCTCGTTCCTAACAGTGATGTAGCCAGCTTCCTGGAGGGATTTTACGCTGGGGCGCACTGAAGTACCACCCAGCTCAGTGATCGGGATGGGACCGGAATCCTTGAGTAGTTGAAGAATAGCATGCTGACGCGAGGCACGACGGGAGAGTTTTTCGAGGGTCTCCTCGTCGGGAATTTGCACAAGTTCGGCCACCTGGCGTGTTTTGGCGGAGTGGGTCTCCTGGCGCACCGCGCCGGGCAGAAGCGAACGCATGATCTGTTCGAGGGGCGTGCCGTAATAGGTTGCCATCCACTGAGCGAGTTGGATCAGTTTTTCCGTGATCAGGGGTTCGGGGTCAATGAGCGAGTTGATGAGCTTCAGTTCAAAGTCCACGTTCCCGTTCTCTGCGACACTCAGGATGGTGCCAGTGGCCGACTTGTTGCGGAGGGGCACGCGCACGCGGCAACCGGGGAGGGCGGTCATCTCCTTTGGTACGGCGTAGTCGAAGATGAGCTCCGAGGGGCCATCGATCAGGACTTTCGCGGCAGTTGGCACAACAGTACGTTACGCGGAAATGGGAGGCGATCCAACGCCGCAGATGGTAATCCCACGCGTATCCATTCGGTGGTCTATCCGGCCTGCTTCTCCGGGATCAATACAAGGTGCCAG
>JAAZXD010000167.1 GCA_014240355.1 Roseibacillus sp.
CGTCCATCTTGCGCAGGGCCTCCTGCAATTCGTGAATGCGCTGGTTGCGGCGGCGGGTGGCAGCCTTGCGCACCTCTTCCATCTGCATGGAGTCCAGTCTTGAGAGCCGTCCGATGGCAACGTCCACTGCCACCGCCTGCGGATCGACCTCCTCGCTGCCGGCCTCTTTCCTCAGTCGCTCCAGTTCCCCCCGAGCCCGGATTTCCAACTCGATCTGTTCCTCCACACTCAGCACTCCGGCAGCATGACGCTCCGTCTCCCCGGAGGCAAGAATCCGCACAGGAATCGCTCGCCAGCACGCTCTCCAGTTGAGATTCTGCCAGCATGAAGCCCGCCTTCCTGTTTGCCAGTGCCACCCTTACGGCTACCGGCATCAGCCTGGCTCATCCCGAACACGAGTTCATGGCGGGACTCTCCGCCCCCTCCCCCGCCACCGTCCTCCTCATCACCTCGCCGGAACTGGCGGAAGCCTGGAAACCCTTCGCGGCCTGGAAGAAACAGCTCGGGAAACCGGTGCGCATTTTGACCACCGGGCAGATTGCCGACCGCTACGAAGCGCCCGACCTGCAGGAAAAAATCCGGCGCTGCGTGCGCAACCATACTGATCACCTTGGAACACGCTGGATCATCCTCGGGGGTGACAGCGAAAAGGATGGCAGGGGGGTAGTGCCCGATCGCGATACCGTCCACCAGACGAAGTTCGGCGACTACGATGACATCCCCACGGATATCTACTATCTCGGCAAAAAGGACTGGGATGCCGATAACGACGGCATCTACGGAGAGTGGGAAGACGATCGCGAGTCCATTGATTATCCCGACGGGAATGTCGGACTGGGGCGGATTCCGGTACGCACCCCAGCGGATGTCAAGGCCTACACCGAGAAGGTCATCGCCTACGAGTCAAAGTATCCCGAGTCGAGATTCGCCACCTCCATGACTTATACCTGCTCCCTTCCCTCGGAATTCCCGAAGTTGAAGATGAGTTGGGACAACCATCTTTCCAAGATCCTGAAGGGAGGTTCCGCCCAACATTTCTTCTCCGGCACGAAGGATGGAAAACCGCTGACCCCGACCAACTGGGTGCAACTCCTCAACGGGAGGAAGAGCGGCAAACTGCACATGCACGGCCTCGGTTTGCACCACGGCTGGATCCTGGAAGACGATGAGATTGTCGCCGCCGATCAAATCGCCCAACTCAGGAATGAGAATGCCTATCCGGTCATCACGACGGTCTCCTGCTTTACCGGGGAGTTCGACCGCGGAAAAGACCCATGCATTGCGGAGGCCATGATCCGCCGACCGAAAGCCGGAGCGGTTGCGGTGGTCGCTCCGGTGCGGGAGGGCAAACCAGACGCAACGTCCCACACCATGACACAGTTCTGGGAGCAGGGATTGAGCCAGAACGTCAGCGCCGGGGCCGCCATGATGCTGGTCAAGGCCGGCCTCGCGGCAGGGGCAAGGGAATCGGCATTCCTCCACCTCTGCGCCTGCGAAGTGAACCTTCTGGGCGATCCCACCCTCAGTCTTCGAGGGACCGCTCCCAGAACCCCGAAGGTGGCAGGACCCGGGGAATTACCCGCCGGCAACCTCAGCCTGATCATCGAATCGGACGCACCTCACTCGATGGTTGCCCTGCAGGACAGCTTCGGTCTCTACGCGGTACAGGTCTCCGACGAATCAGGTAATGTGACCTTCCCCCTCAGCGTGGTGAAGGACAGCACCATCACCATCACGGTTTCGGGACCCGACTATAACGCCGTGACATTGGAGATCCCGGTCAGGTAGCACTCGTTCGAATGGCTTCACCGCTATTTTTCTCGCCTAGACTACGATGAGCATGGTTCTCACCGCGATTGCGATCAATATGATCCTGACCGGCATCTGGCATTTCTGCGGGCTCGAAAGCTGATCCCTCCTGAGACATGGTCCCGGCCCGCGAGCTCCGTCGACGGATCCTTCCAGTGAGGGATAGTGGTCCACCTTTTCAGAACGATCCGACAGTCCGGCGTTTTCGCGTTGTCGTTTCTTCTTTTAGCTTTAGCACAAACCGGGGAAATCAGCTTGTCTAATCGAGCCCGCACGAGGAATCTCCACCTCACCCTTTTCCTCGCATCGGCCATGAAGATCACCCGTTTTCTGGCCCTGCTTATTTCACTCACTACTGCGTTTTCTGCTCCCGCCGCGCCTCCTCTTGAGGCTGTCACCTTTGCCCTCGATTCCACACGCACCTTCCTGCCCCTCATTGAAGCGTCGCAACAACTGGAATGGCCACCTCGCAGGGATGAAGAGAAAGGCACTGTCATCCTGAACGGCAAGACCCTCTCGACCAGCACCATGCGCACCTTGACCGACGGCACCATGCTCATCAGCCTGGAGACCCTTGCCACGGCTGGTGCCACGGTGACCCCGCAGGAGGACGACTCCGCATTCAAGGTGTCCTTCTCCGGTCGCCACTTCCGGGTGATCCGGGCCGACAAGCGCGCGGAAATCAACCTCAAGGAGCAGCTCCTGCGGGCCTGGGAAGGAAAACGTCTTGTTCTCGAAACCAACATCAGTTCAGGGAGAGGCGGCTCTACCCCAAGCGGCGAGTTCAAGGCCGGCCCCTACAAGGCCCGGAGGCATTACTCCAGCCGCTACAACAATGCCTACATGCCCTACAGCGTGCAGGTCACCGGACACATCTTCATCCACGGATTCAAGCATGTGCCGAAGTATCCCGCCTCCCACGGCTGCATCCGCCTCCCCTACCTTACCGACGAAAACCCGGCCCGCTTTTTCTACGAGTGGATCGACAAGGGCACCCCCATCACGATAATCAAAAAGTAACTTAACTTCTCAGCAGCCACCTGACCGGGAACTGCCCCCTTCCTTCACTCCATCCAACACTGATTCCATCATGTCACGTCTCCTCACCGGACTGGTCAGCCTGTCCCTCCTCACGGGCGCATTCGCCGACGAGTCCCTCCTCAGGTCCGCCCTCACCATCTACTCTTCCTTTGACAAGGGGGTGGACGCCGACTTTGCCAAGGGTGACCCCAAACTCTACACCTGGGTGGACCGCGGAAAAAAAATCTCGAGGGCCGGACTACATACCGGAGACAAGAGTGGCCTCGCCAGGGGAAAAGGGAAATTCGGAGGCGCCATCTCGTTCATGGCCGGCGATGCTCCCTGGATCTACTACACCGCCGACAAGAATCTCGCCTACAATACAAGCAACTGGGGCGGCACGTCCTCCTTCTGGCTCAAGTGTGACCCGGTTGACGGCCTGGCCAAGGGCTACTGCGACCCGATCCAGTTCACCCCGCGGGCCTGGAATGACGCCTCCTTCTTCGTCGACTTCAACAAGGAGGGAAAGCCCCGAGACTTTCGCCTCGGGTGCTTTGCAGACAAGGCGGTCTGGAACCCCGGGGGCGGCGAAGTGCCCGAAACAAAGCGCCCGCTCCTCACTTCCAGGAATCCGGGATTTGCACCCGACAGGTGGGTTCACGTCCTTTTCACCTGGGAAGGTTTTAACACCGGCAGGAAGGACGCCATTGCCAGGCTCTATCTCGACGGAACACTCAACGGAACGCTCAAGGGGTGGAACCAGCAGTTCACCTGGAAGGCGGACGAGACCGCTCGTCTTCTCCTTGGACTCCACTACATCGGACTGATGGATGATTTCGCCTGCTTCAACCGTGCGCTCACCGCGGAGGAAGCAAAGAAGGTCCACCGCATGAAGGGCGGCCTGGGCTCCCTTCTCAGGAAAAATCCCTGAGCACCTGCGACAACCTTCCCGGAATCTCCCTTCCCTCCGATTCCTCATCGCGGGACCAATCCCGCCTCGACGAACGGCCACATCAGTTTCGGGTAGAAGCGATGCCCTCCCTGCCCCCAGCGCAGAGCGAAATGGTCAGGCACCCCGGTGGCGCTGAAGATCTTCTTCACGAGCGCTGCCACGGCCTCAACGTCGGATTTCCGGTGAAGCCCATCCTGCACGCCGTGTACCAGAAGAAGATGACGTGGGGCCACCAGTCCCCCGATTTCCGGCCAGTCACCCCAGTTGCGTAGACCCGGGACCATGCAGCAATCGCAATGGAAGATGAAACCCTCCGAACTCGTCATGGAGGTGAAGGAGCAACTCGGGATGGCCACCCGGATACGCTGGTCGATGGCTGCAGTATAAGCGGTAAGCACTCCACCTCCGGAATTTCCACTCATCACGATGCGCTCCTTGTCTACGGATGGATGCGCCACCACCCAGTCCAGCAGGCATTGCATGTCCCAGACCCTCTCGGCAATGGGAGTTCGTCCCGCGACAAGACAATGCATGAACTGGGCCCGGCAGGGCCGATTGCCGTGACGCCCCTTGGGATCGGGCACCAGTACCTCGTCAGCCAGACCGCGGGTCGCGGGCGCGAGGGCCACGAACCCACGCCGCACCGCCTGCTCCGCGATATCCCCCCCCCGGCCCAGGATCTGCTCCCGGTGTGCCTTGTTCCGGTACACTCCGGCATAGGAATGCAGGCCGTTCAGGTCATGCCCATGCGGACAGAGAAAGAGCGGGAAACGCACATTCCTGTCCGCCGTCCTGGGGACAAGCAGGTAGAAGGGGATTGAGATCCCGGGTTCGGTTTCAATCGTGCACAGGCTGCGATAATGGGATTCTTCAATCTCCACTGCCTGTCCCTCGATCACCTTGGGCCGGAAGGAGGACAACTCCCGGCGCATGCGTTCCAGTCCCGTCACCCTCACAAGGGCGGCACGGGCCTCAACCTGCCAATTGGTGACATCCTCACCTCCCTTGAAGGCATGACGTTGTTCCCCCTGCTGGACCCGTTTCAGGTAATCCCGCGTCTTTTCCGAATAGTCGACGAAGGGTTTGCTCTCCTCCCCGCTCGCCGCAAGACCTCCGGCCAGCACGCCCACGCACAGAAATACTCTCACCCCTGCACTGCACCAGAGCAGCCGCTCTCTAGCAAGGGCAACTACTCTCCTGTCTTGCTGTCCTCCTGATCCTTGCTCCCCCCCGCCTGGTAGAGCCCTTGCATCCAGGCAATGGCTGCCGACTGTATGATTTCGTGCCCTCCATCAAAGATCGTCACCGTGGCGGTCGCTGACGAACGACGGAAGATGGGCTGCTTCGCCCCGAAGGTCGGATCAGGGGCCGCCCTGGTGAGCGCATCAGGCAACCGGGACTCCTTGGTCATGAACGCGATCTCCTTCAATCCAATCCGGTCCTTCTCTTCAGCCACTTCATTGAAGGCCAGCAACGAGTGGCTGATGGGCACGCTCCCGTTGTGCCCATCAGTGATGCCCGTCGCAATATGCAGGCGCACTTTGCCCTTTGCGTTCCTGAGATAACTCACCGGCGAGCGCTTGCGATACTCCCCGTCCACCACCGGACTGTCCCCCGGTTTGCCACCGCAGGATTTCACGATATCGTCCGCATAACGCCGCCCACCCCTGATATTGTCGTGATACCAGGCTTTCAGATCAGAGATCGAGGCCCAGGCCGATATTCCGGCAAAGAGTTCCGGGTGCTTCCCGGCCATGACAAGACAGTGATATCCTCCTCCCGAAGTCCCCACCAGGAAGACCGCCTTGGCGTCAATCCGGGTGGTCTTCCTGGCATGAGCCACCGCGCTGACGATATCCCCGATCACAAGTTTCGAACCCGTGGCCTCGGGCCTCCTGGCCGGACCCCGGAAGTCGGGATGGATGTAGGCCCAGCCCTTCTTCATGCACCACTCACGAATGGGCTTGTGGTGCTGCTGCCGGTAACCCCCCGACCAGGTGTGCAGGGCAACCACCAGCGGGACGGGTTTATCCGGCTTCGGATCATGGAACATGGCCCGCTGCCTGGTGTTGTCCGCGCCACTGAGATACTCGATATCCTGCAAGTCCACCGCGACGGCCGAACTGGACACCGCCAGCATGAACGCGGCGAAGACTGGTTGCATTCCCCTATTCATTGCCCAAACCAACCCTTCCGGGTTCCTCCGTGCATGTGGAGTTTTCCGTCGGTACTCGCAATCATGAGTGCCACCATGGCGTTCCCAATCGGTTCCAGTCCGAGATACTGGTCCCCACCGATATTACGTTTGCCTCCGAAATAACCCACCGAGCCGGCGGCATTCCGGCTGAGTTCGAGAAAAGGCCTCCATTTGCGCATGATCTCCGCGTGTCCTTCCGGGTGTGCGCTCCTGAGGCCCGCAAATCCATAGATCACGCCGATCGACGACATGGCATGGGCATGCCTCATCCGGCCGTGATGCATAACGAGGGCATCCGCGAGACGACGGGCCAGTTTGGGTTCCTTGCCTGCCACCATGAGCGCGGACGCCATCGCACCGGTCCGGGCGGAAATATCGGGGCTGCGCGGAGCCCGCGAGGAATAGCCCAGTGCTCCCGTCTTCTCGTCCAGCGACCCCTGCACTTCCCGGAAGGATTGATTCCACACCGCCTGATCCACCCCGTATCCGCATTTCCCGGCCAGTGCCCAGGCCAGGTGCGCCTGCACATTGATGATGACCAGCCCCCCTCCATTGTAGGGAATGTCGAAATGATGCCCCATCCTGCCCTTGGTGGTTACCCGCGCGGCGAGAAGATCGCAGTTTGTCTTCAGAGCCTTGGCGAAAGACCTGTCACCAGTCGCCAGCTGATACTCGGCAAGGAGAATAGCGGTGCTGGCCGCCTGCCAGTTCTTGGGACCTGTGCGCGGATTCTTCAGATCAGCGGAGGCAGTACTCTTCTGGTTGATGAACCCGATCGCGGCCTTGATAGCCGGAAGGTATTTCCTGTCATCCGCCGCCAGCAGGGAGAGTGCGCAGAAAGCGGACATGTAAACGTCAGCGTCACCTCCTACCCCCGGTTGCCAGCGCCCGTTCTCCTGCTGCGTGGCATGCAGATGATCGGCAATACCGGCAAGCAGGCCCGCGTTTTTGAGCCCCGCCCTGGTCAGGCCCACTCTCAGGGAGATCAGTTCCTTCCCGCGGCGAACCTGCAGGGACAATGCAGGGGGGGCAGCTGCACACGCCGCAACAAGTGCCAGGGCAAGGTCCGTCTGCGGCCCCTCCAACCCCGTCTCGGTGCTCTTGGAGAACGGCTTCGACCTGCGTCCCCCGGCTGAGACGATGCGGTCACCACCCAGCAGTCCGGCTTTCTCCCCGGGACCATCCTTGCCCACCTCCATGATGAGAATCTCGCGCTCTCCATCGGAAAGGCGCCCCGTCGCCGAGAGCACCCCCAACGGAAAATCGTGATGTTCCCCTCTC
>JAAZXD010000168.1 GCA_014240355.1 Roseibacillus sp.
GCTCTGCACCAAGACCATCTGGGGAATGGATCTCCGCCCCCGCATGTATGCCATCAGTCTCGGTCAGCGCGAGGTGACGGGGGCCGATCCCCGGGCCGAATATGTGCCCACCTCCCACGTGGGGGCGGAGATCGGTCGGCCGGTGGGGTTGCATTATCACTACGGCACCCTGGGCCAGCTGCAGCATGGAGAAAACTATGCCACCGCCTACCTGCGCACGATCGGCCTGAAGCTCCGGCCGCCACGGCCCTTGAAAAAATGGCCCTACCGGGAAGGCAGCGCGGTGAAACTCTTTGTTCTGGCCGGCCACCGCAACATGGAAGGCGAGCGCGCCTTTGAACAGGAATTAAAAACCCTTAAAAGCAAAGAGGGCCTACTCAAGGATAACCCAAAAATCGCCTACAAATATAACCTTGGTGGAGGCTATCACGTGTCTAAAGAATGGGAACCTCTGGGCCTCACCGGTTACTATGACACCTTCGGCCCGGAGCTGAGCTTTGCCCACACCCTGGGCAGCCGGGTCAAGGGCAACCTCGCCATTGCCAAGTTCACCCACAGCGGCTCGCAGATCATCGACTGGACCCCGGAAGGCAGCATGGCGAAAAGCCGGCACCTTTATCCGAAGTTCATCCAGTTCGTGAAGGACTCCATCCGGGAACTGACTGCCAGGGGGCAGCAGGTGGAGATTGCCGGCGTCTTTTATCACCTGGGGGAAAACGACATGTCCTTCCACCCCTACCGCAGGGAAGCGGCCGCGCGGGTGCAGGCCATTGTTAACCAGAGCCGGAAGGATCTGGCGCAACCTGGTTTGAGGTGGTTTGTGAGCCAGCAGCCCCCGACGGATGTGGAAAAACTCAATACTATTGATGTAGTCGGCAACATGGCCGAGGTCGCCGCAGGGGATCCGAACCTCATTCACCTCAGGGCCTTGAATCTTCCGCCCCAGGAAAAAATGCTGGTCATCACCACTGGAGGCATCGTGCAGCTGGGCGAAGTGATGGCCAGGGGATACCTTGAGAACCAGTAAGAGCCCGCGCTGTTCCAGGTGCGGGCATGGTTGGATAGTTTATCCCATAGAAAGTTTGGACAAGATCGCACTATTCAGCTGTTATGCACGCCGCTTGGCGCAAGAATGCGCAGAATCCCGGAATATGGATTCTGCAGGAGGGTAAGGGAAGGGAGTTGTGCGCTCCCAGGTCCTGAAATCGGGAGGGAATGTCTTCTTACAGTTCACGATGAACCCCCCGCCGATTCCTGTCCTGCTTGGAGTTCTCCTGGTCGTTCTGACCGGACCGGATCTCCACGCCTCGCCGGATGCGGTAGTGGTCTTCAATGAGATCCACTATAACCCGGCAGGTCAGTCGGAGGAGGGAGAGTGGATCGAGTTTTTCAATCAGATGGGCATCAAGACCGATGTCTCCGGCTGGCGCATCGAGGGAATTGACTACACCTTTCCTCCGGGAACGGTGATCGATCCGGGGGGTTACCTGGTAGTGGCGAAGGCTCCCCTGGCCGGCCAGCACGGCCCCTTCACCGGCAACCTCGAAAACGGGGGGGAGCGATTGCGGCTCATCAACCAGTCCCATCGCCTGATGGATGAGATCACCTACGGCGATGATGGCCGCTGGCCGGAAGAGGCCGATGGATCGGGCGTGACTCTCGCCAAGCGCCGACCTTACACCGCCAACAAACCACCCGGAAATTGGACCGCTGCCGCGCAGGTGGGGGGAACTCCCGGGGCGAAAAACTTTCCTTCACCGGCTGCCGCTTCGTCGGTCCTGATCAATGAAATGCCGTCCGCCGGCGAGGATCCGTTCTGGGTGGAACTGGTGAATGTCGGGGCCTTGGATGCCGAGTTGGAAGGCATGATTCTGACCGCCGGGGCCGACCCCCTCCGCCGGCATGCCATTCCGGCGCAGTCGCTGGCAGCCGGGGCCAGGCTGGTGTTGACGGAAACGGAGCTGGGATTCCGGCCCCTGGAGCATGAAAAGCTGTTCCTTTACGACTCCACCGAATCCCTTGTGCTGGATGGGCGCGAATTGACGGGGAGTCTGCGGGGCCGGGCCGGGGCGCGCGGCGGGGCCTGGCTCTACCCGGATGTGGCAACGCCCGGGACGCCCAACACCTTTGCCTTTCACGACGAGGTGGTCATCAGTGAGATCATGTACAATCCGCCCGCTCTTCAGGCGGGCCGAAGTTCTTCCCGGGCGGTCGAGAATTCGGACAACCAGTGGATCGAGGTCGCGAATCGAAGTGCTGGTCCGATTTCTCTTGATGGCTGGAAATTCAGTGACGGGATAAACTTTACCTTTCCTGCCGGGGTGAGTCTTGCGGCCGGGGAGCACGCCTGCATTGCGCGAGATGCGGTGGAGTTCGCGGATGCCTATCCCGGAGCACGGCTGCTGGGAGAGTTTCAAGGCAGCCTTTCCCGTTCTTCTGAACGAATCCACCTGCGTGACAGCAGCAGGAATCCAGTCGATGAGGTGAGGTATTTCGACAGTGGTCGCTGGCCGGAGACTGCGGATGGCGGCGGATCGAGTCTTGAGCTGCGGGATCTCGATGCCGACAACAGCGTGGCGGAATCCTGGGCCGCGAGTGACGAGAGGGAGCAAGGCGGTTGGCAGAATTACAGATACCGTGCCAGGTCTGCGGCGAGCCGCGGACCTGACTCGAAATGGAGGGAGTTCAACTTGGGATTGCTTGGTGCGGGTGAGATCCTGATCGACGACATCACGGTCGTCGAGAACCGGTCGATCCCGAAGATCAGCAATACGGATTTCAGCAGTGGTGCAACCGGCTGGCGATTCCGGGGCACACATCGGCACTCCACGATTGTAGAGGACCCCGACGAACCAGGGAACAACGTGCTGCGGGTGGTGGCGACCGGTGCAACCGGGCACATGCACAACCAGATCGAAACGACGCTTCTCGGCCAGGTAAGCAACGGCGAGGTTTACGAGATCTCATTCCGCGCGCGCTGGGTGAGCGGTTCGAACCAGCTGCACTCGCGTCTGTATTTCAATCGCATGCCACAGGTATCCTTCCTCGATCGGCCGGTGCACGCGGGCACGCCATCGGCCGCCAACTCAAGGGCGGAGGTCAACATCGGACCCTCGATCCGCAACTTCAGGCACTCTCCCGCCGTTCCGGCCCCGGGGGAGCTGGTCACCGTGACAGCCCAGGCCACCGACCCGGATTCGGTCGCTGGAATGACCCTCTTTTATTCCGTTAACGGATCTGCCAACCGGATCGTGCCGATGAGTGCGGGGGCGGACGGGCTCTACACGGGAACGATCCGGAGACGGACTGCGGGGAGTGTTGTTCAGTTCTATGTGCAGGCCGTTGATGGCCTCGGCGTCACCTCGTTCTTTCCTGCCGCCGGTCCGGACTCCCGCGCGCTCTACAAGATCGATGACGGACTCGCCGCGACCAACGGTCAGCACAATTTCCGCCTCGTGGTCACCAATGCGGAGCGCGATTTCCTCCATGTGGGGACCGAAGTGATGAGCAATGACCGCATCGGGGCGACCATCATCGACCGCGAAGAGGACATCTACTACGATGTGAAACTCCGTCTCAAGGGCAGTGAGCGGGCCCGTTTCCAGGACAACCGCGTCGGCTACAACATGCGTTTCGGTCGCGATCAGCTCTACCGCGGCATTCACAGGTCCGTCGCGAGCGCCCGTTCCGAAGGGGTTGGACAGGGGCAGTTCGAGATCCTGTTCGATTTCATGATCGCCAATTCCGGAGGAGTGGTGAGCCGCTACTACGACTTCGTCAGGGTGCTGGCGCCGAAGGACGTGCATACCCGGTCTGCCGTGCTGCAGATGGCGCGCTATGATGAAGTCTTTCTCGAGTCGCAGTTTGAGAACGGTGCGGACGGAAACCTTTACGAATACGAGTTGATCTACTCTCCGAACAATGCCGACGCGAGCGGATTCAAGCTGCCAAATCCCGATGGCGTGAACGGGGTTTCCGTGAGCAACCTTGGCGACAGCAAGGAGAACTACCGCTGGTTCTTCCTGAAAAAGAACAATCGAGAAGCGGACGATTTTGGTCCCATCATCGCCTATAACAAGAAGTTCAGCCAGGCCGGAACGGCCTTCGAGAACGGACTGGAGGAGGTAGTCGACATCGATGGCTGGCTCCGCGGCATGGCCTACGCGGTTCTCTCGGGAGCGGGTGACAATGCCGGCGCCAACAGTCAGCACAACGGGATGTACTACGCGCACCCGGACGGGCGGGTGATGTTCCTGCCGCACGACATGGACTTTGCGTTCAGCACAACCCGCAGCATCTTTGCCAACTCGGAATGTTCCAGGCTCACTGCCGATCCCGCGCGCAGGCGAATCTATCTCGGTCACCTGCACGACATCATATCGACAACCTACAATCGCGATTACATGTCGATGTGGACCACTCACCTGGCTTCCTTTGATTCCAGCCAGAACTGGAGAGGCCATCTCAACTACATCGCGAACCGTTCCAACAATATCCTGTCCCAGATCAGCAGCGGAATTGGCCCGGTGGAGTTCTCCGTCACGACCGACAGTCCGCTTACGGTGGATGCCGGCAGTGCCTCGGTGACGGGGTCCGGCTGGGTGAATGTCCGGGAAATCCGGGTGCATGGCGGGAGCTCTCCGCTCTCCTTGTCGTGGTCGGACACCGATTCCTGGGAGGTGGCTCTTCCTCTCCTGCCGGGACGGCACATCTACACCCTCGACGCGCTCGATTTCTCAGGAAACCTGGTGGGAAGTGACTCCATCACGATCGACAACACCAGTGTCATCCCTCCTGCCTCGGATCAGAATCTCGCGATCACGGAGATCCACTATCGCCCCGGTTCGCCCACCATTGAGGAGGAGGGACTCGGCTTCGAGGCCCGCAGCAGGTTCGAGTTCGTGGAGCTCATGAATATTTCGAGCGGGACGATCGACCTGACCAATGTGCGGTTTACTGAGGGCATCAGGTTCAACTTCACTGAATCGTTGACCGGTATCGTGCTGGCGGCCGGTGAGCGGATCGCAATCGTCAATGACTTGGTGGCGTTCTCGCATCGCTACCCGGCGGTTCCGGCAGCAGCGATTGCCGGAGAGTTCACGGGCAACCTGAGTGACGCCGGGGAGGCTCTTTTGCTGGTGGCAACGGATGAGACCACGATCCGCAGCTTCACCTACAGGGATCTTCCACCCTGGCCTGCCGCGGCGGACGGACTCGGGCCTTCCCTCGTCCTGGTTCATCCCGAGGGCAATCCGGATCATGCCGATCCTCTGAACTGGCGATCCAGCGTATCAGCCGGGGGCAACCCTGATGCCTCCGATGCGATCGTCTTTGCAGGAAACGCAAATGCCGACCGCGATTCCAATGGGCTTCCCGACCTGATTGACCATGTCCTGGGAAACCTGTTCCTTCCGGATGAGGCGCGTCCGAGCGGCGGAATTGAAGCGGGCGGGGTGGGGGGATTGACAGAGGACTACTTCACGTTTTCGTATCGCCGTAACCTGGCCGCTGACGATGTGATCGATTTAGTGGAAGTGTCGGAGGATCTGGAGAACTGGAATTCCGGATCCGAGTATGCCGTTCCTGTCGCCACCGTGAATCTGGGAGACGGAACCGCGTTGGTCACGTGGCGGGCAGCGCAGCCGACTCACCAGGCGCCCCAACTCTACTTCCGTCTGCGCTCCCGGCTTCGATGACAACAGATCTCATCATGACCGGGTCATGCAACCCCGGGATCCATGGTTCAATTACCCGTAGGGGAGTTCGATCTGAAACGTCATTTGGCCGGGAGTGCCTGTAACCCGGCTCAAACCAGGATGTCAGGGCTTGAACCTTGAGGAAGAAAAGCAGCGACCTTACTCTTCCGGGGCAGGGTTTTCCTTCTTTCCGGGACGCCGCAGGGTCATGATGCCATGGTCGCCCTTGTCGGATTTGTAGGAGGCATCGAAGGTTTCCGCATCGAGCTTGCCGTCGAGAGAATGGGTTCCCACCAGTTTCGGGAGGACCATCTCGCCTTTCACTAGGAAAGAGCCGTCGGGGGCCCTTTTTGCCGGGATGGTGTGAACGTAGTTTCCAAACTGGACGATCCCCCAGCCCGCACGATAGCGGAAATCATAGGTCCCTGGTTTCTCAGGAGTGGGAGTGACAATGCACCAGAGCGGTCCCTCGTGGCCGTTCCATTTGCTCTTCCAGTTCCCCTTCCAGGGCCCGGTGATATCGGTGGGCTTGCCAGCTGCCACAGCCTGGGCCACCGCCTTGTCAAAGCGGGCGTGGTAGCTCAGGCAGGAAGGAAGGCTGAGCAGGCAGCAAAGCAGGAGAAGGGATCGACAGATACGGTTTCTCATTCTGTGGATTGGCAGGTGGGAGGATTCAAGTTCCAAGCCGGGATAGACTCCGGCTTGGAACCTTGAACCTGAAACCAGTTAGATCTTGGGTTCCCAGCCCGGGCGGTAGTCGCGCTTGACGAGCTTGGAGGCTTCCTCGTTGTCCTTGGACTTCATGTTCGGGCCGTCCCATTCGATGGGGCGTCCTTCCCCGATCTGGTTGGCAAGGCAGCCAAGGAGGATGACCTCGTTGAGATAGGCCGCGATCTCGAAGCTCGAGTAGGCGGGCTTGTCGGGATCCTTCATCATCTCGAACCACTCCTTCACGTGACCGGGGGAGCGGGGAATGACCTTGGGGATATCCTTACAGGCCGGGTGGTTGTTGATGTTGGTGTAGCTCTTTTCCCCCTTACGCATGAGGAAAACATTCTGCCCGTAGTCGTCGGGGGAGTAGATCTCACCCTCGGAACCCTTGATGAGACAGCAACTCGCGGGGAGTTTGTTGCCCTGGTTGGCAACCAGGTTGGCAGTGATATCGCTGTAAGGGCGGATGGGAGCCTGGCGATCACGGGGATTGCCGTCATACCACCAGAACTTGAGGGCTGGCCAGTCTCCACGGGAGGGGAAATCGAAGCGGACCCTTGAACTGAGCGGGAAGGTTTCTTTGTAGGGGCGGGAGGCCACCTCGCATTCGATGCGGTCGGGGTAGCCGAGCTTGAGAGCCCGGAAGGGCATGTTGACGGTGTGGCATGCCATGTCGCCGAGGGCACCCGTGCCGAAGTCAAACCACCCGCGCCACTTGAAGGTGTGGTAAACGCCGGCCTTGTAGGGACGCGGCAGGGCAGGTCCAAGCCAGAGGTCCCAGTCGAGGTGGCCGGGGACCGGGTCAGAGCCCTTGGGGCGATTGATGCCCTGGGGCCAGACGGGG
>JAAZXD010000169.1 GCA_014240355.1 Roseibacillus sp.
CTCGAAGCCCTGCTTGGTGGGCCAGAATTCCGGCGTTGGTCCAAGGTGCCACTTCCCGGCGAAGCAGGTGGCGTAGTCCGCTTCCCTGAAGGCCTCGGCAAGGGTGTGCTCTTCAAGATCCATCCGGTCGTGCAGGGGCGCGGGCTGGAAGCGTCCCCCCCGGCGACCGGAGAAGAAATTGGTGGCGTCCGGGCGGGAAGGATGACGGCCCGTCATGATGGAGTAGCGGGTGGGTGAACAGACTGGATTGGCGGCGTAACCGCTGGTGAAGCGGCATCCCGCGGCGGCAATGCGGTCGCAATTGGGAGTCTCGTAGAAGGAGTCCGGATTGTAGGCCCCAATATCCATATAACCCAAATCGTCTATGAGAAAGAACACCACATTCGGGCTCTTCGGGGCGGCAAGGGCGGCGAGGAGTCCGGGGAGGAGCAGCGAGAAGCCTAATACGAGGGCGGGCAGGCGGCGAATCATGAAATAGATTACGCTCGGCGGAAGTCGCCTTTGGCAAGCCGAATGATGGCATCCGATTCGTATTCTCAGAAAGTTTCGCTTTTGTCTCAGGAAGGCGGTGGCACTCTTATAATCGCAATGAAAAGACGATTTTTGGTTCGGTCAGGCAGCCTGATTATTCTTTTCGTTTCCACTGCGCTGCTCTTCCGGGTCTTGGAGCCGCCCTCTCCCATTTTCCTGCACCGGGAGGCGGGGGCCGGAGAGACCTCGATCGCCTTCGGGGGCAGGGATGCGAGTCCTGTTGCTCCCGTTGTCGCGCCGGGAGACCTGAACCGTTCTGCGCCGGTTGGGAGACTGGAGCTTCCTCCATTTTCGGCTGAAGAACTCCTTGTCGCCCACCCGCCACGAAAGGGGGCGCCTCTCCGGTTTGCGGAGGCGCTGCCGGTGAAGATCACGCCCTTGTCCCACGGTCGGTGGGAGTCGCGGGGGGGGCGGGCGCGATGGACGTTCCGGATCGAGGCCCCCGGGGCCCGTAATCTGAATCTGGGCTTTTCGCGCTTCCGCCTGCCGGGGAGTGCGCGGCTGGAACTGCGGGCTGGGGACGAGTTGCAGGTGCGCCCATTTACTGCTGCCGACAATGACGTGCATGGCGAACTCTGGACCCCGGTGGTGGCGGGCGCGGAACTGGAGCTCCTGCTGGAGGTGGCGCAGGAGGAACGGTCCCAGGTGCAGCTGCAGTTGGCCTCCATCAACCGGGGTTTCCGTCCCTTGCGTTTTGCGGCCGGCTATTGGAAAATCGGCAATTCGGCTCCGGAGGGAAACTGCCATATTGACGTGGTGTGCTCAGCCACGGAATCCGGTGTTGGTCCGGCGCTCGACCAGTATCGTGACCAGATCAGGGCGGCGGGAGTCTACACCCTGAACGGGGAGGACACCTGTTCAGGCAGTGCGGTCAACAATGCACGCAACGACGGGACCCCGTATTTCATAACGGCGGATCATTGCGGAGTGCGTTCATCCAATGCGGCCAGCATGGTGGTCTACTGGAACCATGAGAATCTCTCCTGCCGGACACCGGGCAGCGGCCAAAACGGAGGAGACGGCAATGGTCCCATCAACAACTTCAACAGTGGAGCCGCAGTGCGTGCGACTTACAGGGCATCGGACATGACGCTGGTGGAACTGGACGACCCGATTGATTCCGATCATGAGGTGTTCCTCGCCGGGTGGTCACGGACGGGGACTCCCGAGATGGCGGTGAGTGTGCATTTCCCGAATACCTCGGAGAAGCGGATCAGTTTTGATTTTGACCCCCTGCGATCGACCAATGACTACAGCACGGGAAGCAATCCGGACGGAACCCACTGGATGGTGATTGACTGGGATCACGGCTCAACCGAGGGAGGGTCCTCCGGGTCGCCGATCTACGACCAGAACGGGCGTATGGTGGGGCAGTTGTCCGGTGGTGATGCGGCCTGTGGGAATGATGAGGCAGACTGGTACGGTAAGTTTTCCAGGGGCTGGGAGGGTGGAGGAGCGCCGGGTTCCCGATTGCGGGACTGGCTGGATCCGGATGAGACGGGTTCGGTGACGCTGGATGGGATCTCGATGGGTCTCGCCCGGGTCATTGTCGCGGATGCTGAGATTCTGGAAGGAGACACCGGGAGGAAGAATCTGGAATTCACAGTCAGCCTGAGTGAAGCGGTGGGCCGGCGGCTCAATTTCACCTACTCGACTGAGAACGATTCAGCTGTCGCGGGTTCTGACTATGTGGCGGTGTCCAACGCGGACTTTTTCCTCGCGGCAGGTCAGCTCACGAAGACCTTCTCCATTTCCATCGAGGGGGACACTACCCCGGAGGAGAACGAGAGGTTCCGGGTGGCGCTCTCCCTGCAGGGTGATGCCGCCGTGAATGTGAGTGATGCGCAGGCCTGGGGGACAATCACCAACGACGATTTCATTGGTCCCATCCTGGCCGGTCCGGCAGTGGTGAACGGAAGGGTGGGGGAAGATGTTGTCGTCAGCGTGGTGGTGGAGAATACTCCCACTGCGTTCTCACTGAGCGGTGCGCCTCCCGGCATGGAGATTGACGGGCAGGGCGTGATCAGCTGGATCCCTCCGGTCTCCGGGGATTTCGAAGTGACCGTGACGATTGCCAATGAGGGCGGATCAGCAGAGGGCAGGATCAGTTTCACGATTTTGCCGAACTCCCTCGACCAGGCGCTCGATTCGCCGGGTGGGATCGAGTTGAGTTCGGGTGGTGCTGCCCCTTTCCGCCTCGATAGCAGCAGTGACTCGCGGCGGGGAAGCAATCGGGCACAGAGCGGAGCCATTGGGGATAACAGCGCGTCCTGGCTGTAGGTGGTGGTGGAAGGGCCTGATTACCTGGGCTTCTGGTGGAAGGTCTCCAGTGAGGCGGACTATGATTTTCTCCGCCTCACGGTAGATGATGAAATGCGTCAGGAGATTTCAGGGATCAGGGACTGGGACTACCAGGTGGTCGCCATTCCGCCCGGGCGGCATGCCGTCCGCTGGACATACAGCAAGGATGGAGACACGCAGGAGGGAGCGGATCGCGGATGGGTGGATTTCCTGCAACTGGCTTCCCGGAGCACGCCCTTTTTGATGGGTCCTGTCCATGTCCGGCTGAATTCCGGTAGTCCGGTGGAGTATCAGTTCCCGACTTCCAGGCCTGGGGCATTCTTTGCCCCGGTCCAACTGGGATCCGGATTGTCATTGAACGCAGCAGGCGAAGTGGTTGGCACTCCCCTTGCCGATGGTGAGTTCGGTTTCACGCTGAATATCCAGCAGGATGATGAGCAATTCAGCATTCCCGCCACGGTCGAGGTCCTGCCCGCTTCAGCGGCCGGAGAAGCTGCCTATCCGGCCGCCGGACCGAACTGGGATCTTGCCTGGGAGACGAGCGGATCCGGCACCTGGATCTCACAGTCGACCGAGACAAGTGATGGGCAGGCTGCGGCCGCGACCCAGGGCGTACCCCATGACGGGCGGGCCTCCCTCAGCACGTGGGTATTCGGTCCGGGAGAGGTAGCGTTCTCCTGGCAGGTCTCCTCGGAGAGAGATTATGATTTCCTGTATTACGAAGTGAACGGGCAGGAGAGAGCGTCGCTGACTGGAAGAAGCGGGTGGCAGCAATACACCGAAGAACTGCCTTACGGATGGCATCAGCTCACCTGGGCCTATGAGAAGGATGGGAGTGAGTCCGGTCGCGATGACACCGGCTATCTTGATCAGATTTCCTTTACCGGGTACACGGGATGGGTGCTGCAGGCGGGAATCGGACAGAAGACGGGAGTAACCCTGGACCCGGATGGCGATGGGCAGAATCTGCTCTTCGAGTTTGCCACCGGAGGGAGTGCCACCGACTGGGATACGATGCCCATTCCCGTCCTGGAGGACGGGCAACTAACGCTGGAGAGCATCAAACGGGTCGATACGGGCCTGCATTACGACGCCGAAGTGAGTGGAAATCTCGTGGACTGGAACCGATCCGAGCGAAGCATCCTGCGGGACGACGAGCAGGTATTTCGCGTGCGGGATCAGCTGGGAGTGGGAGTGGCGAATGAGCGTTACCTGCGAATGACCGTGCATCCGCAGAAGTAGAACGGGTCGACCGGTCAGGGGGTGGGCCGCAAACCGGGCCCATGAGGCAGGAGCTCTCCACAATCCCGCCGGGGGAGGATTTGGTTTTGCGGGATTCCCTCTAGCGGAAGTGGAGAGTGCGCGATGGTTGCCTGCCGAAACCGCGGATCTCAAGGTGGGAACGATAGAGCCGGGCGCAGGAGAAGGCATTGTCCTGCGTTTCGACCATTCCGTTGAGAGTGAGGTAGTGCATCCCTTCCTTCAGCGCGTAACCGCCGCTGTGTCGGTGACCATTGAGGTAGGCCTTGCAGCAGGGGAATCTGCTCAGGAGCTCGTGCAGTGCTAAGCGGTTCCAGCTGCAGTGCACCTCCTCGGGGAGAACCGGGTGATGGCCAAAGACGAGAACCGATTCCCCGGCGGTTGTTGCTGCCTCAAGTTGACCGGCCAGCCAGGTGAGCTGTGCATCGCCGGCCCGGCTGTTCCAGGACTGGGCGTAGGATTTTCCGGTCGCACTCAGTTTCTTGAGTTCCTCTTGGGCCTGTGCAGTCCTGGCATCCTTGGTGGGGTAGCGGTAGGTGCTCACCTCGGTGGTATCGAGGAGGAGGAAGCGGAACCCGGCTTGTCGAATTCCATAGTAGGTATCCGTGAGATCCAGTTCGGCAGGGACCTTTTCCCTGAGTTCCTCGTTCACTTCGAAGTCGTGGTTGCCGAGGATGTGGTAGAGACGGGATTTGAGTTTTGCGGTGATGGGCTTGAGGTCGGCGAAGCTCTTGAAGTCCCGGTCGATGAAATCCCCCAGGTGAAAGGTGAAGGCCAGTTCATGCTGGTTGAACTCGCGGACCGCTTCCTTGAGCTTGCGGGGACTCTCGCGATAGAAGCGCGTCCCGGCCCGTTCCGCGTCCGCGTACTGGCAGTCGGCCATCAGTCCGAAGGAGAGGAGAGGTTTCTCCTTCGGATTGCTTGTGCTCTCGGCGGAACTCATGGCGGTGGCGGCAACGGTCGAGCCGGTGCCAGCAAGAAAGCGGCGTCGCGTGGTCATGAGGGGAGACGATTGGCTTTTTTTGCCCTGCCGTCCATCTGATACGGCTGGATTGAGGGGAAAACCCGGTGAATCCGGCGGGTCGGGGAAAGACGGGAGGGAATAGCTTGATCAGGGGGTGGGATTCCGGGGTATAGAGACTGCAGCATCATGAAAACGAATTCTCTTGCCCTCACGCTGACACTTTCGATCGGGTTGCTTGCTCCCCTGGCAGCTCAACTCGAAATCAAGGACACCAAGGGAAAGCACCTCGACATTCTCTCCGGCGAGAAGGTGCTTGTCCGCTACATGTACGAGCATGACATCTCGACTGACGAGAAGAAGCATGCGACCTACAAGCCTTAT
The DNA here is from genome assembly GCA_014240355.1 of Roseibacillus sp. Taxonomy (GTDB): domain Bacteria; phylum Verrucomicrobiota; class Verrucomicrobiia; order Verrucomicrobiales; family Akkermansiaceae; genus Roseibacillus_B. Next base: position 5,438 of record JAAZXD010000169.1, read on the forward strand.
CTGCACGTCTTCGATCCGGCAGGGAAAGCTCCCATCACCAAGGGTCCGGGAGGCCAGTACACCCACCACCGCGGCATCTTCATCGGGTGGAGCAAACTGGGGTTCAACGGCAAGAGTTACGACCGCTGGCACATGAAGGACGGGGCCATCGTTCACCAGAAATTTCACGAGCATAAGACCGGGGAAAACACATCGGGGATTACTTCGGTCACCCAGTGGCACGACAACGACAAAAAGCCGATCCTCGACGAGGAACGCACGATGACGGTCTGGATTCCGAAGGAGGGATGGTCCCGTGTGGTGATCTTCTTCAAGAGCAAGCTGACTGCGACCTATGGGGATGTGGCCCTGAAGGGGGATCCGGAACATGCCGGCATCCAGTACCGGCCTGCCAACGAGGTGAACCGCAAGAAGACCAAGTATCTCTTCCCGAAGGAGGAGATCACGTCTGTCAACGTGAAGAAGCACAAGGATCTGGCCTGGATTGCGGAAACCTACTGGCTTGGTGACAAGGCACACAGTGTGGTGCAGTTCAACCATCCCACTAATCCCAAGGAGACGGTGCATTCCGCCTATCGCGACTACGGACGCTTCGGCTCCTTCTTCGAAAGGAACATAAAGAAAGGCGAGACTCTCACCGTGAATTACGCATTCGCGATAGTGGATGGGGAGCTGCCCGCCCGGTCTGAAATCCAGCAGGCCTCTGATATGTATGCGGAGATGAAGCAGAGCAGCGAGTAAGGCGAGTCGCCCACTGGCTGCGGGCCTCTCCCGCGACCCATGCCCGGTTGTGGTGCTCAGGACCCGGGCGCATGCTCCGCCAGCCAGGAGGAAACCACCCGGGTCCACGCCCGATATCCGCCAGGATTCAGGTGGAGGCCGTCCTCCTCGAAGAGAGCAGGCATGGGTTTCCCGTCCTCACCGAGCATGGGGGTGACGGTGTCGAGGTAGTGGAGGTAGTCGTCCTCTGCGCAGAGCTGTTGAATCGCCTCGTTGGCGCGCTTCATCTCGGGCCAGAGATTCCAGCGCTTCAAACTGGGTTTGATGGGAAGGAAGGCGAAGTGGGTGCCGGGCAGCTTGGTGCGCACGAGCTTGGCGAAGCGACGGTAGTCGGCCACCACCTGATCCGGGGTCTCACCATTGCCGATGTCGTTGTCGCCTTCGTAAAGCAGGATCAACCGTGGGCGGTAAGGCAGGACGATGCGGTCAAAGTAGCGAATGGCATCCGACAGTTCCGATCCCCCGAATCCCCGGTTCAGGACGGGTTGATCTGGAAAGGACGAGGGGAGGTCCCACATGCGGATGCTGGAGCTGCCCACGAAGAGGACGGGACTGGCGGGGGGCGGGTTTTCCTGGTCGGCCTCCTCAAAGGCTCGAATGGACGGGTCCCAGTTTTTGATCAGGATATTCATCTTGGATCGGAGGGGGCGGATGGCGGCTTTCTTTCTGGCGAGAGGAGTGGAGTGAAGGCGTAAATCGTGCAAGGCGGGGAGGGCCTCAAGGGGCGGGAGGGTGGTCACCTGGGTAGCGTTGAGGGAAAGGAGGCGCAGTTCCTTGCAGGAAGCAAGAGGCGCGAGGTCTGCGACCTCGGTCTCGTCCACCTTGAGAACACGCAGGTTGGGAAGTTGCCGGGTGAATTCGAGCGAGTCGACTCCCCGGAGGGAACGAAGCTTGAGAAAGCGGAGGTTGCGATTGATGGCAAGGGCCTCAACTCCGACGAGTGAGCCTCCCTTGATGTTGAGGTTGACGAGTGGTGAGGCCTTGCTGATGGGCAGAACCGAAATGGAATCGCCAG
>JAAZXD010000016.1 GCA_014240355.1 Roseibacillus sp.
ACCTGGTCAAAGACTTTCTCGGCATACTCCTCGCTGTGGATTCCCATGAAGATATCCTTGATCATGGCTTGCTGGTCCTTGGTGAATCTCTCCACCTTGGCCTTGGTGATCTGCCAGTTGTTGTCCACCTTGAGGCGCAGCTTGTGATCGAAGGGGAAACACATTACCTTCTGCTGCTCTTCACTCAGGGTGTCGTAAAAGGTCTTCACCAGGGTTTCGGGAGTGCCCTTGGCCTCTTTCTTCCTGGCGGCGAGGGCAGGGACAAAACCGGCAGCCCCAATTCCGGCGGCGGCACCGGTGGAAGTGCGGAGGAAGGTACGGCGACTGGTGGAGGAGGTGCCGTCGGAGGTGCAATCTGGAGAGGATTCGGTGTTCATGACTATGGTTACTAGACGCTTAGGGATACGGAGCGGAGGGGGCAATTCTTTTTGTGACTCCATGCCTCGATTCGAGAGAGGAAGAGAGGAGGTCCGACGGGAGCGGAGACCGTGAATACCCGGAATGGGTAAGAGAAACTCGGACCAGATCCTGGGACCGCGGGTGCACGCAATGAAATTAAGGAAAGTTTGAGCTCTATGAAATTTAGGCTGTGACAATAAATCTGAGGTCGCCAGCGACCTCTCTGGCGCTTTATAGTAGGAACCCATTTCATTTAATGCCCGAAGAGATCCAGCGAAAAGATGTCGAGGCCGCAGCCGATACGCGGAAGAAGGGTATTGAGAAAGCCTATGCAAGGACTCGCAAAAGTCTCATTGCTCGCCTGGAGAACTGGGATGACCAAAGAACCTGGGACGAGTTTTACCAGACTTACTGGCGGCTCATCTACTCGGTGGGGTTGAAGGCCGGTCTGCGTTCTGACGAAGCCTTCGACGTGGTCCAGGAAACAATCCTCTCGATTGCCAAGCAGAGCAAGAAGCGCCTTTACGATCCGGGGCAGGGTTCCTTCAAGACATGGCTCATGAACATGACGCGCTGGCGGATCAACGACCAGTTCCGCAAGCGCAAGAAGGACACTGCGATGGCGGGGGGCGAATGGGATAATGACCGCAAGACCGCGGTGATTGACCGGTTTGAAGATCCCAAGGGGGACCTTCTGGAGCGTATGTGGGATGTGGAGTGGAAGAAAAATCTGGCGGATGCGGCGCTCGCGCGGGTCAAGGCCCAGGTTTCACCGAAGCAATACCAGATTTTTGATTACTACGTCGTGAAACAGTGGGAAGCCAAGAAGGTGCAGGCGCACCTTGGCGTCAGCATGGCTCAAGTCTATCTTGCCAAGCACCGGGTGGGCGCTGTGCTGAAGCGGGAGCTGGCCAAATTCGAAAAGCATGCAAAACAATAAGGCTCGCCCGGAACCGACGATCCCAGATCATGAGGTTCTGAGGAAGATCGGCGGCGGCTCCTACGGTGAGGTGTGGCTCGCTCGCGGGGTGACTGGTGCGCTGCGGGCAGTGAAGACTGTCTGGCATAACGATTTTGAGGATGAACGGGGATTTGAGCGCGAATTCGAGGGGATTCTGAAATACGAGCCCATCTCCCGGGATCACCCGGGACTGGTAAACATCCTGCACGTGGGCCGTGCCGAGGTGGAGGACGAACCCTTTTACTATTACGTGATGGAGCTGGGCGATGACATCACGACGGGGCGGAACCTCAATCCCGTGGAGTATGAGCCGCGTACCCTGCGCAGCGACATGAGGGAGGCGGAAGGCGATGCGATTGGAGTGGAGGACTGCATCACCTGCGGGCGAACCCTGGCGGAGGCTCTGGAACATCTCCATGAGCATGGACTGGCCCACCGCGACGTGAAGCCCTCCAATGTCATCTTTGTCGACGGGAAGGCCAAGTTGGCTGATATCGGGCTGGTGGCTCTGCGGGGTCAGCAGACGTTCGTGGGCACGGAAGGATTCGTGCCCCCGGAAGGACCAGGTTCGGCCCAGGCCGATGTCTACAGCCTCGGTAAGGTGCTTTATGAAATGGCGACCGGGAAGGATCGTCTTGATTTTCCGGAATTGCCTGACCATCTGCCGAAGGGTTCCAAGCTCAAACGCTGGCGCGCACTCAACCTGACCATTTGCGATATTTGCGAGCCGAAGATCTCGCGGCGGAAGATCAGATCGGCGGGGGAACTGGCCCGTGAACTGCACCGTCTGGAGCAGGGTCAACCGCGGCCCATTCGCGTGCGGGCTGGCGTAGTGGCTGGCGTGCTCGCCGCCGTGATTGGTATGGCTACGGCAGCTCAGCTGATTGCCCTCAAGCCGCTTGAGATCCCCTCCAGTGCGGAGGCCCTGGAGCCGCCGCCATTGCAGATGCGGGGTGTGACCATCCTCAGCGATCCCCCGGGGGCAGTGGTTTACAGCGAGGAGGGGGAGTCCCTGGGGTTCACGCCTCTGGATCCGATCGATTATCCCGAGGGAAGTACCGTGACCTTCACGCTCAAACTGAAAGGTTATCGGGAGCAGACCGTGACGGAGAAGGTTGGCGAGAAGGGGGCGGTAATCGGACCGTCTCTGGTGGAATTCAACCCGCCCCTTGAGCTTGAGCCCTGGGTGGATGTCTTCGGGACGCGTTACCAGCCCGAGGAGGACTATCATATCAGCCAGTATTACGTGACCGCGGAGGCCTGGGATTACTACCGGCAGGAGACCGATCGGAAGGTGGGACTGGTGAGGACCCTGACCGAGAACGGGATCGAGAACGAGGTTGTCCTGGTCAATGAGAAAGGGGCTCGGGAGTACGTCAAGTGGCTGGAGAAACAGTGCCGGGAGACTCACCTGGAAGAAGATCAGTGGCTTGAGTTCAAGCTGGACTACAACCGGCTCATTCCCGGGCTCAGTCCGGAAGATCCCCAGAAACGGAAGATCCATCCCTTTTACGCGATGGTGCGTACGACGGCCTATGCCTATCTCAAACTGACCAGCAGACCTGCCGGGGCCGAAGTGTACATCCAGCGGACACACAAGGGGCAGGTCTACTCGCAGGCCCTGGGTCAGACTCCTCTCGAAGGAACAGGCGAGGAAAAGCGGGGAGCGCGGGTGGAGCTGAATCCAAAAGGGCAGGGGGAACTCAAACTGATCGTGGAATTGCCCATGTTCCGGCGACACGAGCAACCCCTCTATCTGCGCACGGACCAGATCCTGGAGGGCATGGTCATTCCCCTTCAGCGTGAGAACCTCTTTGCCTATCCGCGTGAACCACTCGAAAACAGCCTGGCCATGCAGTTGATACCCGTCCGGGAGGATCTGGAACTGCTGGCCAGCATCTGGGAAACCCGACAGCGCGATTATGACCTTTTCATCAGAAGCATGGCGGAAAAGCTCCCTGTGCCCAAGCGGAATGACAAGACCGCAGCGGCGGATTATGCCCGATTCGTCAGCCAGCAGAAGGACAAGGTTCTCCCTTCGGTGCAACCGGAATTTGCGCGGGAGGATCCGCAGGCCCGTGGTCCCGACCATCCGGTGGTGAATGTCACGCGGGAGGATGCGGAGTTGTTTTGCCTGTGGCTCACCTATTACGAGCGCAAGAAGGGTGAGATCGGAGTGGGACACCACTATCGTCTGCCCACCGATGTGGAGTGGAGTATCTTCGTGGGTCTGGATGGTGAAATCGGGGTGTGGCCGATGGAGAAGCATGGCCGAGCTGACAGGTTCTTCTGGGGAGCGGAGATGCCGCCGTCGGAGCGCAGTGGAAACTTTGCGGACTTGAGTCTGGTGGGTGCCGATGTCGTGGAGGCCGGCGAACATATTGCGGACTACGATGATGGAGTGGCCTACACGTCATCGGTGGGCAGCTATGCTGGCCGGCTGCTGGGTGATCACATGATGTATGATCTCGGGGGTAACGTGCTGGAGTGGGTGGGGAGTGATTACAGTTCCTTCGGCGAGTATGACGTCGCGCGGGGGGCCTGCTGGAAGAGCTTCGTGGACAATCACCTCAAGGCCTCGGTGCGACGACCCGTACGCAAACCCTCCCTGGGCGGGGGCAATGCCGATACTTCCGGTCTCTACGGTTTCCGGGTTGTCCTTGCCAAGGTTCCGGTCATTGCCGAAAAAGAGAACGAAAACGAGATCGCGCCGGAAGACGCGCCTGAGAAATGATAGAGATCAGCATCGACTACCAGGGCCAACTCCGTTGCTCAGCCACTCATGGTCCCTCTGGCGATTCTCTCGCCACCGACGCTCCAGTGGACAACAATGGACGCGGAGAGACCTTTTCTCCCACCGACCTGGTGGCCACTTCTCTCGGAACCTGCATGGCCACCGTGATGGGGATTGTGGCCCGGCAGAGGGAGATTTCCCTCGAAGGCATGAAACTTGGCGTGCGCAAGCACATGTCTGAGGATTCCCCCCGCCGGATCTCCAAGCTGGAAGTGGAAGTCGATATGCCGATTCCCGAGGATCACCCTGGACGCGAGGCCCTTCACGCTGCCGCTCTGAGCTGTCCGGTTCATCACAGTATCCACCCTGAGATTGAAGTGCTCCTGACCTGGCGCTGGAAATAGCCCTCCCCATCCGGAGCGAAGAGAGGGAACGGCCGTTCCAGTTCCGGAGAGATGAGAGCGAGATTTTGTGGGATTCTGATCCACTTCATCCCGGAAGAGAGGCAAGAAATAGTCTCTTTCAGATTGCATTCGGGCTAAAATACCCGACACTTATTAACATAACTTACTTGATCAAGTTACTAATGATTAGTATCGTCGGGCACATCGCTTTCGACGATGCGCAGCGTGGAGCCCTCTCAAGATAGGTTGGGGGGAGCAACGGGACGTCTACCAAGGCCCCATTTCAGAATAGGCATGAGCAAGAAGGACGGAAAACCATCGGCCAACGAGGGGATCAAGGAGCGCAGCAACTATCTGCGCGGGACCATCGCGGAAGGGTTGCAGGATTCGTCCACCGGGGACCTCTCGGCGGACGATCAACAACTTATCAAGTTCCACGGATCCTACCAGCAGGACGACCGGGATCTGCGATCCGCCCGGCGCAAACAAAAACTGGAGAAGGCCTTTTCTTTCATGATCCGCATCAGGGTGCCGGGTGGGGTTTCCACCCCGGAGCAGTGGATGGAGATCGATCGGCTGGCTACGGAGTATGGCAACGACACAATCAAATTGACCACCCGGCAAGCCTTTCAGCTGCATGGAGTGATCAAGAGCAATCTGAAGCGCACCGTCAGGGAGATCAACGAGACTGCGCTGGACACCATCGCGGCCTGCGGGGATGTGAACCGCAACGTGATGTGCAACGCAAATCCCGATGCCTCTGTCCTGCACGCCGAAGTGCTTGAGGCGGCCCGGGCTATCAGCACCCACCTGACTCCATCCACGGGGGCCTATCATGAGATCTGGCTCGATGGCGAAAAGGTGAGGTCGAGCAAGGATGAGGAGGAACCGATCTACGGGAAGCATTATCTCCCCCGGAAGTTCAAGATTGCGGTGGCTCTACCGCCCAACAACGACGTGGATGTCTACGCCAACGATCTTTCCTTCATTGCGATTGTCAGCGGAAATGGTCTGGAGGGATTCAATGTTGCGGTGGGGGGGGGCATGGGAATGAGCCACGGCAAGGAGAAGACCTATCCGCGGGTTGCGGACGTGATAGGTTTCGTTCGCGCCGACAAGGTTGTGGAGGTGGCCGATAAGGTGATGTTAGTGCAGCGCGATCATGGGGATCGGATCGACCGCAGGCATGCCCGCCTGAAGTATACCCTGGATGATCACGGGGTAGATGCCTTCCGCGGGCTGGTGGAGGAGCGACTGGGGTTTGAACTGGAGAAGGAGCGTCCTTACGAGTTTACTGAAAATGGCGATCGCTATGGTTGGTCGGAGAACCAGGACGGCACCTTCAACTACACCTTCTATGTGCCGGGGGGACGGATTTGTGACAGGGAAGACTGCCGGTGGCGGAGCGGGTTCCTGGAAATTGCGAAAATCCTGCAGGGTGAGTTCCGCCTGACCGGCAACCAGAACCTGGTGGTGGCCCGGGTGAGCAGGGAGCAGCGTTCCGAGATGGAGAGACTGATTGCAGATTACAGGCTCGACGTGCACGAGCGGCATAGCTCCCTGCGACTTCACTCGCTGGCCTGTGTGGCTCTGCCCACCTGCGGACTGGCATTGGCGGAAGCGGAGCGGCATCTGCCGGATGTTGTCACGGAACTGGAAGAGGTCATCGAGGAGTGTGGCCTGCGTCACGATGCGATCACGATCCGGATGACCGGTTGCCCGAACGGCTGTGCGCGGCCCTACATCGCGGAGATCGCCTTCGTGGGCCGGGCTCCCGGCAAGTACAACGTCTACCTGGGCGGTGGATTTTTTGGACAACGATTGAACAAGCTCTACCGTGCCAGCGTAAGAAGTGAGGAGATTCGTGACCTGCTCAAGCCGGTGATCGAGGACTATGCCGGGAATCGCGAGGAGGGCGAACGCTTTGGCGACTTCGTCATCCGCCGGTGCTACGTGAAGTCCACCAGCAACGGGCTAGATTTTCATCGCGACGTCGTTCTCCCGGAATGATTGATCCCCTGACGGAACGATGAAAACGGACACGAACTTGAAACAGGATCCGAGGGAGGATGTGGGCTCTCTTAATGCTCGACTCCAGTCGCTGGAGGCAGGAGAGCGTATTGAGTTTCTGGCGGAGCAATTCTCAGGCCGCATCCTGGCGACCACCAGTTTCGGTCTGCAGGCTGCAGTGATGCTGAAGTTGCTCAAGGACCGTGCTCCAGGGATCCCGATTGTCTTCATCGATACCGGATATCTTTTTCCGGAAACCTATCGCTATGCAGCCCACCTGCAGGAGGAACTGGGATTTAAAGTTCAGATTTATTCCCCCGCCGTGACGGCTGCGCGGCAGGAGGCGCTCTATGGTAAACAATGGGAAGGGGGACCGGAAGAGATGACGGACTACGCCCGGGTCCACAAGATCGAACCCATGAACCGCGCCCTCCAGGAATTGGGAGCGGATGTCTGGATCAGCGGCTTGCGCCATTCGCAATCGAGTGCGCGTTCTCAACGCGGATTCGCTGAAAAACAATCAAGGACGTTGAAGGGTTACCCCATTATCGATTGGGATGACGAGAAAGTGGAATGCTTCATCCGGGACCATGGGCTGCCCCGCCATCCTCTTGTGGAGGCAGGCTATGTCACCATGGGGGACTGGCATTCGACCAGGCCCGGGAGCAAGGGGTCAAAGGAGTCGACGCGTTTCAACGGAGAGAAGTATGAGTGCGGACTGCATCTCGATTCGAGACAGCAGGATTTTCAGATATAATTCATTGATGACCCTGCTGCCAGCAGGTAGAGGTCGTCTTGCTATAATCCATCAAAACTAGATCAATGAGTGGAGTCTCGGGAAACATGGTCGATATGGTCGGGAATACCCCGATGGTTAAGTTGAACAGCGTCGCCAACGGCTGCAAGGCCGAGGTAATCGTGAAATCAGAGGGCTACAATCCGCTCTTCAGCGTGAAGGATCGAATCGGCAAGTCCATGATCGAGGCGGCAGAGGCGGATGGTTCGCTGAAGCCAGGTGGAACGATCATCGAGCCGACCTCGGGCAACACCGGCATTGCGCTCGCTTTCGTGGCACGTTCAAAGGGTTATCGCTGCATTCTCACCATGCCGGAGACGATGTCGATCGAGCGCCGTGTACTTCTCAAGATGCTTGGAGCGGAGATCGTGCTTACCCCGGGGCCCAAGGGGATGGGAGGTGCCATCGCGAAGGCCAGGCAGCTTCTGGAGAAGGATCCGGAGGCCTTCGGTCCCAGCCAGTTCGACAATCCCGCTAATCCGGAAGTTCATCGCAAGACGACTGCGGAGGAAATCTGGCGTGATACCGGGGGCGAAATCGACGTCTTCGTGGCTGGCGTGGGCACAGGTGGAACGATTACGGGAGTATCCGAGGTGATCAAGGCACGACGCGACCTGCACACCGTGGCAGTGGAGCCTTCGGCCAGCCCGGTCATCTCGGGCGGGGACCCGGGGCCGCACAAGATTCAGGGAATTGGAGCCGGATTCATTCCGGGCAACCTCAATACCGAGATAGTGGATGAGGTGGTGCAGGTTTCCAATGAGGATGCCGTTGAAACCGCCCAGCAGCTTTGTCTGCTTGAGGGGTTCCCCGCCGGTATCTCCAGTGGTGCGACCATCTGGGCGGCCCTCCAGGTGGCCAAGCGCGAGGAGATGGCCGGTAAGCGGGTGGTGGTCATCGCTGCCAGTGCAACCGAGCGCTATCTCAGTACCCCGTTGGCGGAAAGCGTGCGGGAGGAGGTGGCCAATCTGCCGGTCTCGGAGATTTAGGGCGTCAGATGAAATACATGGGGGCGCCCGCTTCAGATGCCATCACCTCGAGGGTGATGGCTCCGAGGCGTTCGGAGACGGTGTTCGAGAGGTCGTGCCAGACGTTGCTAAGGGCGGGGCCGGAGGCTCCCGAGCTGTTTTCCGGAGTGGTCAGGAGTCCGGGTTCCACCGCCTGGATCACTTCGCGGAGGGAGATCTTGGTGGGGGGTCGGGTGAGGATATATCCGCCAGCCTTGCCCCGTTTACTGGTCACGATGTCAGATCGCTTGAGTTCGTTCAGGATCTGGACGAGAAAGCTGGAGGAGATTTCTTCCCGCTGGGCAATGTCTTCGAGCTTTACCACCGTGCTACCATCATAATGCCTGGCAAGGCAGACCGCCGCCCGGCAGGCATACTCCAGTTTCTGGGAAACCCTCACCCATAGTATAAAAGCACATGTCTGATACCGGCACCAGTTCGCAATCTGCAGATCTTTGCGAACAATCCAGGGATCGCATTGGTCGCCTCTGGGAGGGTCTGCGTAGCCAGGCCGGTGAAATCGCGGCGGCAGAGCCCGCCCTCAGTTCTCTTCTTGCGGAAGTGATCCAGAGTCAACCCTGCCTGGGTTCGGCCCTTGGGGTGCGCCTGGCGCGCAAGCTGGCGCGTCAGGACATGCCCTGTGAGGAACTGGTGCCCCTGCTCGGCGGATTGCTGCGCGACCATCCGGCACTGGTGACCAGTGCTGTTGCCGACCTGGATGCGATCCTCGAGCGGGATCCGGCCTGCACTTCGGCGCTTGAGCCTCTGCTCTACTACAAGGGATTTCTCGCCATCATGACTTACCGGGTGTCGCACCATCTCTGGAATAACGGGCGCCGCCCGATGGCGCTCTACTTCCAGAGTCTGGCCAGCGAGGTCTTTGGCGTGGACATCCACCCGGCATCCCGGATTGGTTGCGGGATCCTGCTCGATCATGCCACCAGTTTCGTGGTGGGGGAGACGGCCATTATCGAGGACAACGTTTCGATCCTGCACGAGGTTACCCTGGGAGGCACTGGCAACGAAAGTGGAGCCCGCCATCCAATTGTACGCTCTGGAGTCCTGATCGGAGCGGGAGCCAAGATCCTCGGGCGCGTTGAGATTGGCCAGGGAGCCAAGATTGGAGCCGGCAGCGTGGTTCTTGATGACGTCCCCCCCCACACGACGGTGGCCGGAGTGCCGGCCGAGATCGTGGGTTCCAGCAAGGAAGAGAGTCCTGCCCTTGCCATGGATCAGAGCCTGGAAGTGGGCGAAAGCTTGAAGTCGTCGGGCCTTTGACGCGGAGCTGAAGCCTGCCGCGGACGCGATTATTCACTTTCGTCGTTTGGCCCGGTCGAATCGTGAACTGCGACGGTCTGGATCTTCGCTGGTAGAGGTGACGGGCCTGGGGGAGGGCGTCGGTTGGGTGGGCAGGTCCGGTTCGTCGTCCCCCCGGGGCCTTTCCTTCCCTGGTTCGAGGTCGGGAGAAGGAGGAGCTTCGCCCTTCTTCTTTCTGCGGCCCCTGGCCTTTGCCCGGCGACGCTCCGTTCGTAATTTGGCACCGGCGGGGACCAGGATGGGAAGGCGCCATCCCATGCGTGTCACGAGTGCGTCAAACAGTATGACGAAGAGAGCGAGGAGGAGGAGCGGGATGCGCAGGTTGGTGGCGTGGATGGCAGGAGGACGGATCCAGGCTTGGGAGAGATCAAGCAGTTCGCGGCCACCGCTCAGGCGGGAGACTTCGCGGAGTTCTGCCAGGCGCTCGGGGTCGAAGGACCACTCCGCGGAACTTCCCACCACCACCGGACCGAAGGCGAGGGCATGCGATCCTGCCTGCACCGCTCCGCGGATAATCTGGCCTTCTCCCATTTCGCGGGTGACCGAGAAGTGACCAGGTGCGACGCGCTTCCAGGCGATCTCATAGGGCGTGCCGCCTCCTTCGCCCTCAAGGAGCTTGATGCGTGGAGGGGTCTGGGCAAAGCGCCGGGCCCATTCGTCGGTTTCGTGGAAAAGATCGATGGTGAGGCGCGTTCCCTCCAGGCGATGCCGAAGGCCGAGTCCGGGGGGCATTTCAGATCCCATGAGCCACCGGGTAATGGTCTGGACAAAGTCACCGTAGCTCTCCCATGCCCGGGCCTTTTCCGAGTGCTCCCCGCCCAGCGGGAAGGAAACCGCCATGCAGCGGCCGATCCCACGGTTCCAGTGGGTGATGAGAGGCCCGAGGTAGTCGTCCTGTGCAACCAGCGAGGTGGTGGCAAATTCCCTGGGATAGGAGAGGTTATAGCCATCTACTTCGGACAGGAATTCGAACGACCTTGGAGAGATCTCGGACCAGTGCCCGGTACTACGGGTGGCGACCGGATCCTTGATGAAGGCCGAACGCGCCACGGTGACGGTTTCCTGGGCAAAGAGCTTGGGAATCTCCAGGGGCTTGTTGGTGAAGAAGACCCTTCCGTTGCCGAGCCTCGCGATGTCCTCAAGGAGGTCCGCATCCGGATCGGAGCGCGTCCCGAGCCCGATGACGGAGACCGTGCCGCTGTTGCTGGTGATCTCATTGAGGAGCTGCTTGTAGTCGCCTGGTTGTTCCGAGTCCGCCGCATCGGAAAAGAGGATGATGTGGCGCGTTCCCAGGTCAGTTTTCCTGAGGTCGTCCCAGGCGGCCTTGAGACCGCGGTAGACGAAGATCCCGCCTCCCCGCGAGCGCACCTTGCGGGCCGCGGTCATCCACTGCTTCTTCTTATTACCTACGTCGCTGAGCCTGATGACGGTATGCGGTTCGCTGTCCACCGCGTAAATGGCGATCTTGTCCTGGGCTCCAAGCAGTTCGATCGCCTTCGCGGCACCGGTGTTGGCGAGTTGCATCTTGGTGACCTGCTTTCCGCCCTGGGCCACAGTCATCCCCATCGATCCGGAGCGATCCATTACGATGGCCATCGCCACAGCCAGTTTCCGGTGTTCGGTCTTGAGTTCCATGGAAACGGGAAGAAGGGGATCGACCGCCGATTCAAAATAACCGCCCGAGCCAAAGGACTGTTTGCCGCCGGCCATCAGGAAACCGCCGCCCTGTTCGTGGACGAAGAAGTTCAGTGCGGCCAGGAAGTCTCCCGGCATCTCGAAGGCGGGAACATTGTTGATGATGACTGCGCGCGTTCCGGAGAGTTGTCCAACCTGCAGTCCCAGGGAGTTGGTGACGACCTCTACGGTGAACCCCTGCTGACGGAGGATCCGTGCAACCGGATCGTCGGAGTATTTGGTGACCAGGAGGATGCGCGGGCCACCTGTCACCTCGATCCAGCGTTCTGCGGTGTTGTTGCCCGGATGAGCATCGTCAGGTGGCGCAATGCGGGCGCTGTACCTGTAGGATCCGACGGCGGGGATGCGATCAGTGAACTCGATCTTGCCGGTGCCGTTCTTGAGAGAAACCCTGATGTTTTCCGCGATGGGGTGGCCGTCACGCAGAATGTGCAGGGGAACGTCGATATCCTCAAAGCCCCGCACGGTGATGCCGAGGACGAAGGGTTCGTTCAGCTGCGCCCGCACGGGAGTATGGATTCGCGCGATACTGAAATCGTTGGTGGTTTCCTCACGCACAAGCCGGAAGTCGAGGGGAATGCCGCGGGCTTTCAGCTTGGTGGCGGCCTCCACCAGAGGCTCGGTGGCGTAGCCGTCGGTGAAGGCAAGGACCCGGGTGGGTCGCTCGGTATTGGCAAGGGCGAGGACGTTCTGGATCGCAAGGTTGGTGCGGGTGAGTTTGCGGTTGCCTGTGAAAACGGCGGAGTCACCCCTGCCCTGTTCCAGGACCTCGGCGGCATAGTCCACGAACAGGAGCTGGTCCCTGCGGGTGGGTTTTGACCGGAGCAGAAGTTCACGCCATTCCGGAAGGCCGGTATCGATAAGGTCCTCAGTCGACTCGGAACGGTCGAGGAGAATCCAGAGGTCAAGGCTGTCTTCCGCCTTTTCAAGCCTGGGGTCGGCGAGGAGGAGTGCCAGGGTTAGAAGGGCGATGGCCCGCAGTGGTCGCCAGAGCTGGAGGTGGGGCCAGAACCACCCCGCGAAAAGGAAGGCCCCGGGGAGGAAGAACCACTCTGGAGTTTCGAAGAACATTTCAGGAGGAAGCGGACGGAGGGGTATGGGCTGGGAAGAGGGGCGGTTTACGAGGGTGAGGGAGGGGCGATTCGCGGCCGGATACGAGCCACCGCTTGTGCGCTATGGGTTGCCGGCAATGGGTAAGGGATCGGCAGGGTGTTCTTCTTCGTCCCTGGGGCGATCTCTGGTGAAGTGCCAGGCGAGGAGAAGGGAAACCAGAATGATGATCACCCAGAGGCGCCAGAGATGATCCTCCCGGGTGTTGCGTTCCACGGCCTTCCCGCTCAATTCCGCGATCTGATCATCAGATCGGCAGGCTCGCAGGTCGGCTTCGCGGGTGTCAGCAAAGTGACATCCTGACTCAAGAAGTAGTTCGTCTCCCTGTCTGATTTCGAAGAAGCCGGGCTGGGAAGGGGCCTGCAGGAACCGGGCCTGTGTGAGTTTGATCACCTCGGTTCCGCCCTCCAGGGCGCGCCCATCTGCCCCGAAGCGGGTGAGGCTCAGGGGGGCAGCCTGGGCGCTGCCCCGGGTGGCAATCCTGAGAGGTTGGCCGGTCTCGGTGTTGAGAACTTCCAGGGCCACCTTCCGGTTGCGCAGTCCCTGGCTGAAACGGTGGAGGAGGAGAGCGGTTGATTCGAGTTGCTCGGCATTGGAGAGGGTGAGGTCGAAATTGAAGATCAGCTGACGCACGCCCCGGGGTTCGGCATCTTCTGGTGTTTCGAGGAGGACGGAAGTGCGCAGGGCAATGAGAGGGCGGTTTCCCTGCCAGAGGAGGACTTCATCAGTCTTGTTGAGCTGGATCTGGATGGACTCACGAACGAGCAGAGACTGCCAGTTGATCCCATCCATGAGCGGGTGTTTTTCCGCCACGATACCACCGCGCAGGTACTTGCGACTCTGGGTCGTCTCATCAACCATGACGATGCTGTTTCCCCCAGGCAGGGCAGGTAGAAGCGGATCGTAGGAGACCAGCGAGAGATCGGCTTGAATGGGATCACTGACCTCTTCGAGCTTGCGGAAGCGGCCGAACTTACTGGCGATGTTGCCGTGTTTTTCCGAGACTTGGAGGTAGTATTTGAGGCTCTTGGGACGGGGCAGGACGATCGGCAGTTCGTCGTCGAGACTGAAGTCATCCGAGGTGAGCACCACGCGCAGGCGGTTGCTTCCGGCCGGGAAGGCCGAACTTATCGTGGTCATGGAATTCTTCTTGAGGGTGACCGGTTGCGGCTGGCTCCTGCTGCCGTCAGTAAAGACGACCTGCCAGGTGCGGGTTTGAGGGCTGTCGGAGTAATTCCGGAGCAGGGCATTCCACCTGACGGCGTCACCTTCATTTTCGAAGGCCACCCCGGTAAATCCAACGTTGGTTCTGGGTTCTCCAATGGAGAGCGATTGTGCATCGAAGGGCAGATCGGCCCCGGGAGTGTCACTGACATAGATCAGGATGCCTTCGCGACTGACCCGGCTGCGGGCCAGTCGCAGGGAGTTGTCGGGATCGGTCGAACCGGCGGAGGGGTTCCAGTCTTCCAGAGAGGTGAGGGCCTCTTCAAGATCGTTGCCGGCGTAGATGACAGGTTTTTCCGCGGCGCTCTCAAAGAGATAGAGCTGGAGGCGGGACGCGTTTCCCTGCAGCGGGGGAAGTTTCTCGCGCAGGCTGATTACCAGT
Organism: Roseibacillus sp.; assembly: GCA_014240355.1. Classification (GTDB taxonomy): domain Bacteria; phylum Verrucomicrobiota; class Verrucomicrobiia; order Verrucomicrobiales; family Akkermansiaceae; genus Roseibacillus_B. The sequence continues at coordinate 14,040 of JAAZXD010000016.1, forward strand.
TTGTCCTTGAAAACACTCATCGATGCCGAGCTGTCGAGAACGATCGCCACCTGCTGGGTGGAGGCGGGCCTGACATAACGCGGGAGCACCAGGAGCCAGGTCAGGAGGAGAACCATCAGGAGCTGCAGCCAGAGTGGAACGGAGTTGGTGAACCGGTCAAAGCGGCGGCCGCTCAGGGATTCGCGCTGAGTATGGGCCAGAAGAAAGAGGGTGCTGATCGGAATGACCCTGGCCTGACGCTGGAGGAAGTGAATGAGGATGACAGCCGGTATGCCAAGGAGCGCGAAAAAACCGGCGGGATTGGTCAGGACAATATTCATGCAGGGTCTCCGGGCGCTCAGGAAGACAACTAGGCCAAGATCCGTGGGCGATCAACCTTGGCGGACCGGAATTCCCGCTTCGGGGAGGGTCCGCAAGGCGGTCATTCAGGGCAGGCTGAGTTGCAGGAGATTCCGGGCCGCCTCTCCGACAGTTGCCCGCTCGGTATCTTCCAACCGGCTGAGGAGGGGGAGGTGTGGTCCGGAATGAGCGATTCCCGTGAGTTCGATGGCCTCGTGAAGAACACGGACGGGGTGGATGGAATTGCGGAGATCTTCGAGAGGCAGGAATAAACTGCGGATGGTCTCGGACCGTGCGAGATCGCCTGAATTGAGAGCTTCCAGCATTGCCTGCGAGAGGGATGGATTCACGCAGACGCAACCGGAGGTGAAACCGGTGAGGCGGAACTCCTCGCGGTGGATGATGGCCGGTTGCTCGCCGATACCGCTAACGATGATGGCGGGATCAACCACTTCCACCAGACGGGCGAGGTAGGGGTCTTCAGCGGGATCATCGCGCACGATGGCGTATTTGATAAAGCTGACGTGGCCGGCCTCGACCAGGCGGGCGGCATCCTCAGGTTCGATATAACCGGGATTCTTGATATAGAGGACGATGGGGCGTCCGAAGGCCCGGGCAAAGTGGCTGAGTCCTTCCACCACTCCTTCACTGGTAGTGGGCCCCTGCATAGGCAGCACCATGGCCGTGGGGAACCCGGATTCGGCGAGGGAGGGAGCCTGGTTCATCATGGTGCCGTAGGCCGGGCCCACGGCCGGGATGACCAGGGTCTCCTCGCCTGCCGCCTCGGCAACAACCTGGAGGAGACAACCGTACTCGGCCGGTCGTATGTGATAGAGGTTGGCATTGCCGCCATAGAGGAGGGTGCTCACTCCTCCCTCTTCGATGTGCTCGATGATCTTTCGATTCTCGTCGACCGAAATGGAATAGTCGTCCGCGCGGGCGAGCGGGGGCACGGCAATCACGGAGGCACGGAGGAGACCGGGCGTGAGGGGGCTGGTTCTCATGGTGCTTGGCACACAGGACGTTAGTGAATCTCGGGATCGGGAGTGCTGGATCCGTCGTTCTCGAGAAATCGAAAGTCGCAGCCCTCGTGGGCCTGCGTGACTTCGTCTTCAAAGAGTTTGCCGTATCCGCGGCTGAAGCGTGGGGGAAGGGCGGTCCATTGCTCCCGGCGACGGACCAGTTCTTCTTCTTCGACATCGAGATGGAGCCGGCGCTCGGCGACATTGAGTTCGATCATGTCCCCGTCCTGAACCAGTGCGAGTGGTCCTCCGAGGTGTGACTCGGGAGCGATGTGGAGAACGCAGGTGCCGTAGCTGGTTCCGCTCATCCTGGCGTCGGAAAGTCGCACCATGTCGCGCACGCCCTGCTCAAGGAGATAGTTCGGGAGAGGGAGCATTCCTGATTCGGGCATGCCGGGTGCGCCAAGTGGGCCGCCGCTCTGCATCACGATGACATGGTTGGGGGTAATGCCCAGGGCAGGATCGTGAATGCGGGCCCTGATGTCCGCCAGATTTTCGAACACGACGGCTGGTCCCCGGTGAGTGAGCAGTCTGGGATCGGCTGCTGCCGGCTTGATGACGGCTCCCTCCGGGGCAAGATTGCCCCGCAGGATGGCGGTGCCTCCCTCGGAAGTGAGAGGATTGTCGAGGGGCCGGATTACATCTTCGTTGAAGACCTCCGCATCCTTGATCGCTTCGCCCAGGGTGATCCCGGCTGCGGTGGGGCAGTCCAGGTGGAGAAGATCGTGGATACGCTGAAGCAGTGCGGGTAGTCCGCCGGCATCGTAGAAGTCACCCATGACGTAGGCGCCGCTCGGTTTGAGATTGGCGAGGACCGGCGTGCGTGCGGCAATCTCGTCGAAACGCTCGAGAGGGAGATCAATGCCGGCCCGCCGGGCGAGGGCGATGAGATGAATGATGGCGTTGGTGCTCCCGCCGATAGCCATGTCGGTGGTGATGGCGTTGTGAAAGGACTTTTCGCTGAGGAGGTCGCTCGGCTTGAGATCCTCCCAGGCCATTTCGACGATGCGTTTCCCGCAACGAGCGGCCATGCGCGAGTGCGCGGAGTGCACGGCGGGGATGGAGGAGGAACCGGGAAGGGCGAGGCCAAGCGCCTCGGTGATGGAGGTCATGGTGGAGGCTGTCCCCATGGTCATGCAGTGACCCGGGCTGGGCGCGATGTGGTCTTCCAGGTCGTTCCAGGCGTCGCAGGAGAGGCAGCCCGCCCCGCGCTCGGCCCAGTACTTCCAGAGATCGGTTCCGGAAGCGACCTCTTCGCCGCGCCAGCTTCCGCGCATCATGGGCCCGCCCGGCATGAAAAGGACGGGAATGTCCACCATGAGGGCGCCCATGAGTAGGCCTGGCGTGGTCTTGTCGCAACCGCCC
>JAAZXD010000170.1 GCA_014240355.1 Roseibacillus sp.
TTTCCGATCCTCAGGGGAATGCAGCAGAAGCGCGGAAACGCCATCGGTTTCCGCTTCGGCAGGAACCGCACCCTGGTGAATGACCGCCACAAGCTCGTCCACAACAACGGCGGACTTAAACGCCATCGATCGGACAACGGCAGGGTGCCCGTGGCCGAGTTCGAGCTCTATGACCTCCTCACGGATCCCTCCGAGACCCGGAACATTGCTGACCGCAACCCTGAAGTGGCAGCAAGAATGAAACGCGAGCTCACCGCCTTCATGAAGTCCTGCGAGGCCAGCGCGAACGGAGAGGACTATCGATAGCGGGAATCGGAGAATCCCGTGGATCGTGCCCTGCAATGCGAGGGATCACTGCAAACCGCCTCCTCCTGGGAAAAGAACCCCACCCCAGATTGGATCTCCCCGGGGGAAAATCCCGAAGATTCTTCGTGCTCTCTCGCTTCGCGGAGGGTAAACCGCCCGCGCTTCCGGCCACCCCGGAGCGGATTCCACCAATTCCAGACCAATGGCAGTCGTCGCAACCAAACTGAACAAGGGGCAGTGCATCAGGTACGAAGGGGACATGGGCGTGGTGCTTCACATCGAGCACCGCACCCCCGGCAAGGGCAACGCCCTCATTGCCGCCACCATCCGCTCCTTCAATTCCGGCAATAAGAAGACCATCCGCTTCTCGTCCTCCGAAAAGGTCGACATCCTGGAAACCCAGCGCCAGAAGCTGGAGTATTCCTATTCCGATCCCGCCGGCACCCACTTCATGGATCTCGAATCCTACGAGACCATCACCCTCGATGAGAGCCTCGTTGAGGACTGCAGGGACTTCCTGAAGGACGGCCAGGAAGTGGAAGTCCTCTTTATTGAAGGCAACGCGGTAACCGTCAGTCTGCCCGCCGTGGTGGAATTGAAGGTCACCGAATCCTCGGAGGGCATCAAGGGCGACACCGCCAACAACCCCACCAAGCCTGCCACTCTTGAGACCGGGGTGACGGTGCAGGTTCCTCTCTTCGTCAAACCGGATGACGTCCTGAAGATCAACACCGAAGACGGCAGCTACGTCGGCAGGGCCTGAGGGCTGACTTATCCGGACCCCGCCACTATCCTGTCAGGCCTCTCCCCTCCTCATTCAGGGCTTCACAACCCGGAGACGAGTAAAACTCCGGTCTCCCGAGAGAGTCAGCACTATGGGCCAAACTTCCCCCGCGGGCACCGGGTTCTCGAATCCCCAGATCTGAAAGGGATCGAGCGGCACCCACTCCTCCAGGTCGTAACTCCCCTCCACGATGATGGGTGCCCGGGTGCCATCCGGGCCCGGATCGATCAAGAGATCCACCTGGCCTGGAAAGAACAGGTCGGGAATGAAAAGCTCGGGGCGATCGTTCGGGCTGTAACCAAGCGCCCAGAGCAATCCGTTAGGGATTCCGTCACCATTGTGGTCCCCTTCAAACGGAGCCTCCGGAATTCCATTCGCCTCCGTCCACCCCAGGTAGGGGTCTAGCGGAACTTCAATGGATCCTTCCATCTGGATCGTTGCGTCCACCACCACATCAACTCCCTCCTGAAGGGGGTTGCTGAAATCCAGGGGCAGCAGCACCAGGATATCGTAGGTCACGATGTTTCCCTCTGTCGCCGTCCGGGTGATTGTGACCGTCCCGGTCCCGGAACCTGCTCCGGAGACGGGGTTCTGCGAGAAGTTCTCATCCACCGCTCCAGCGATCGACGTCCCGCTAATGGCGCCCTGGTTGAGGGTAACCTGATGCTGAGCGCCGTCGAACTGACCAGTCGCAGGGTCAACCAGTCCGGCCGAAGAGGTCACGAGGGTGGCCTTGATGCCACTGAGCGATACGTCAGCGATCAACCCCCCGAGCAGGGAAAAGTCCATGTCGGTTGCGGTCAGGTCCCCCGATGTCAGAGTGAACTCCGAAACCTGGTCCGTCGCCGGATCGATCCCAAGGATGGCATTCACCGTTCCACCGAGGACACTGTCCTGCTCGTCTTCGATACCAACGGCAGAAAGGGTGACGTTCAGGATGTTGACGTCAGGAGCATCCGAGAGAGTGAGCACCGTGCTGCCGCGCACCTGCGCAGTTGCACCGCCGGTGAGCATCAGGGAGAGCACAAGAGTGAGCGGGGGACCGGAAATCAGAGGGTGCATCGTCATGGGGATAGGAGCAGGGTTTCTCCCCACTCCTATCCCCCGGGGCACTCGCGTCAACCAAATCGGACCGAATATCCCCACCTTGGTGACTCCCCTCCCTCGCCATCTCTCCTCACCAGGAAAAGAGCAACCCAACCACCTCCGCGGCAGGAATATGCCACCACAGCCCCCTGCGACTCCTCTCAAGCGGATTTCACATCCCGGAGTTTCCCGGATACCCACTTTAAACTCTACCAAAACTCTTTAACTTTTCCGAAATATCCACTATCTCATTCCCTGCGTGGCAAGAGGTCGAAAACAACTTCATCTGCGACGGACGGGCGAGAATCGCCGTATCCGGCGCCCCACCCTGCGCGAGGCCCTGCGCGAAGCCGATCGGCGGGCCCGCCAACGTGCGAACCAGCGTTCGTGGCGCCGCCGGGGGCTCACCTCCGTGCAATCTGCAATCGCGGATTCCCATTATGCCCAGGAACAGCTGGGCTGGTCCACCCGATCCCTCCGCATCCTGGCCGGCCTTGCCCTCCTCCCCCTCTGTTTCATCACCACTATCACCCTCTTCAATCCCCACCTCCACGCCCTGGGTGATACCGGCAGCAGCCTTTCCTTCTGGCAGCAGTTCTGGCGCACCAACGCCTTCCTCTATTTTTCGGTCGGCTTCATCCTCAACGTAGGCTGGTTCTTCACCCGGCTCTTCCAACCGGGCTTCCTCTACCTCTACGTCCTGGGACACGAACTTACCCACGTTATCTTCGTTTACGCCTGCCTCGGACGCGTGAGCGGCTTCCGTGTCAGCCTGGACGGAGGTCACATCGTCACCAACAAATCCAACATTCTCATCGCGCTCTCACCCTACTTCATTCCCTTCTGGTCCGTGGTGATCTTCATCCTCATGACCATTATCGGCCTCATCGGGTCCCTTCCTCATCACGAGAAAATCCTGTTCGGCACGATGGGCGCCACCTGGAGCTTCCACCTGCTCTGGACCCTCTGGATCATCCCGCGCGATCAACCCGACCTGAAGGAAAACGGCACTTTCTTCTCTCTCTCCCTCATTTACCTCTCCAATGTGCTCCTGCTCTCCGCCCTCCTGTGCCTGGCCTCGCCCGAACTGACCTGGCGCCACTTCGTCTACAATTGGGCCAACAATTTCATGGATACGGTCACTTCCGTCAGCGGCACCCTTGATTGATCCTGCCTGGGACACGATAGTGGCACCCTTGAACCACACTCTCCTCTTCGTAATGCTGTTCGCCTCCCCGCTGCTGGAGGCGGGACAGACGCGCGTCTGGCACTACACGGACGGACGGACATTCACGGCCGAGTACCAGTGGTCGAGCCTGGACACACTCTACCTCAGGGGCAGGAAGGGCCGTGAATTCGAGGTGCCTCTTGGCGCCCTCTCCAACGCTGATCTGGAGTATGTGAGAGGCCTGCTGTCCAGGGACACCTCAAGGGGGATCGTCTCCCATACCCCGCTCACCTGGGAGGAATTCCGCTCCAAGAAACTCACTACCTCCAAGGCCCAGGAGCGCGGCTACTACCCGGTCGATTCCCTGTCCACCAGTGAAGGATCTCTGCGGTTGCAGTTCCGCCGCTTCGGACCGACTCCAAAAGTTGCCGCGAATCAGCAGGTCGTCCTTCGCCTGATCACCGCCCCGCATGGTGGAACGCGAAGTACGATCCGGGTCAACTACGGCGGAAAGATGATCGGTGCCGTCAGGGGGGCCCCCTCTGGAGGAACATTCGACATTCCCCTTCCCGCCACCGTGCTACAGGGATCAGAGACCATCGTTTTCGATCTGAGCGGGGGAAGCGACACAGTCCTCATCCGCACCACCAAGTCGGGGGCAGGGCCACGTCTGCTCGTCATTCAACCCGAACAAAAGCGCCAATGACGGGCTCAATTTCTTGACACCTCCGGGAGATCGCGCATTCTCCCCGCCCGCCTCCCGCGGCTGATTCCCATGAAAGCGGATCTCCACCCCGAATACCACCCGGTCATCTTCCAGGACATGAGTACCGGGAAGCAGTACGTCACTCAGTCGACCGCCAAATCGGATCGCGTCGAAAAGGTCGACGGAGTGGACCACTACGTGATCTCAATAGGTGTCACCGCTGACTCCCACCCGTTCTTCACGGGACAGAAGCAGTTCGTCGACACCGAGGGGCGCATCGACAAGTTCCAGAAGCGCTTCGGTGCCGTGCGCCGTGCCAAGAAGCCCAAGGTCGAGGACAAGGGTTAGGAACGCGTCCTGACTTCCTGCCCTGCCACCCGCCGGGGGACAGGCATTCATCCGAATTCTCCCGGCTCCCATCCGCGAAGAGCTCCCAAGAAAAACGCCCCGGGGAAAACCCCGGAGCGTGTAAAGCGGTTTACGGAAGCAATCGCTTACTCGCTCTTCTCTTTCTCTTCGGAGGGTGCCTCGGGTTCCGCACTCGGACTCCACTCTTCCTCTTCGGAACCAGTGGCAGCCGCTGCAAGGTTGAAGGCCTGCTCCAGGCCCACCAGGTCGCTGGAGGGACGCAGCGTCTCGAAGCTCTGGGACTCCTTCCGGAGTTGCTCCTCACTGTATTCCACCGCCTTGATGGAAAGGCCGATACGGCGCTCGATCTTGTCGACCTTGATCACGCGGGCCTCCACTTCGTCAGCCACCTTGAGGATATCCTTCACGCGCTCAACGTGCTCCTCACTCAACTGGGAGATGTGAATCAGACCGTCGATGTCACCGTCAAGGCTGACAAAAGCCCCGAAGCTCGCGATCTTAGCCACCGTCCCCTTGACGATATCGCCCACCTTGAATTTGGTATCGATGTCGGACCACGGATCGGTATCGAGTTGCTTGGTCCCCAGCGAAACGCGCTGGTTCTCCTTGTCGATGGTGAGCACGATGGCCTCGATCTCGTCGTTCTTCTTGAGGATTTCGCTCGGGTGATTGATCTTGCGGGTCCAGCTGAGATCGGAGACGTGAATCATGCCGTCGATCCCTTCCTCCAGTCCCACGAAAGCGCCGTAGGCCGTGAGGTTGCGCACCACACCGTTGATCTTCGTTCCCACCGGGTAGCGTGCTTCGATCTCGTCCCATGGATTGGGCTCCAGTTGACGCACCCCGAGGGAAATCTTCTGCTCCTCGATGCTGATTCCCAGCACCACCGCTTCGATTTCCATGTCCAGCTCCAGGACATCGCTGGGGCGCGTAACCCGCTTGACCCAGGAGAGTTCGGAGACGTGCACAAGGCCTTCCACGCCTCGCTCCAGTTCCACGAAAGCCCCGTAGGGGAGCAGTTTGGTAACCCGTCCCTTTACATTGGAACCAATCGGGAACTTGCCCTCGATGTCCTCCCACGGGTTGTCGGTCATCTGCTTGAGACCAAGAGAGACGCGTTCCTTCTCGCGATCCACATCGAGGATTTGCACCTCGATCTCCTGGGCGATACGCAGCATCTCGGTGGGATGATTGATGCGACCCCAGCTCATGTCCGTGATGTGCAGGAGGCCGTCCATGCCCTCGAGGTCGACAAAGGCGCCGAAGTCGGTCATGTTCTTCACCTGTCCGCTCACCTTGTCGCCGACCTTGACGGTCTGCAGGAAGAGCTGGCGACGCTCGGAACGCTCGGCCTCGATCACCTCGCGGCGACTCAGCACGATGTTCTTCCGCTCGTCGTTGACCTTGACGATCTTGAAATCGTAGATGTTACCCAGAAATTCGTTGAGGTCCTTGGGCGGGATGATGTCGACCTGGGAACCCGGGAGAAAGGCCTCCACCCCGACGTTCACCATCAGTCCACCTTTCACCACGCTCTTGACCTTGCCCTTCACCAGGCCGCCGTCTTCAAACACCTTGACGATCTTGTCCCAGTTCTGCTTGTGGGCGGCCTTTTCCTTCGAGAGGACAACCATGCCCTCATCGTTCTCGAGGCGCTCCAGGAGGACTTCCACTTCGTCCCCTTGCTCAATCTCATCGTCCTCAAACTCGGAGGCAGGTATGACGCCCTCCGACTTGTAACCGATATCGACAATCACGACCTGGGGACGGATGTCGAGGACTGTTCCATTCACAATGGAACCCTCTCTGAATTCGCGGAACTTCGAATCGATTAATGCCTCGAGTTCAGCATTGATCGGCGCGTCCGCGACGGCTTCGTTACTCATTTTCTGTAGTTAAGGTTGGTTGTTGGTTTGCTTGCCTTCCGACAATTGCCCCTCTTCCGCGACGACAACGGGGCTCCATCCATCGCCGCAACCGCCCCAGCCTCAGGCCCAAACGGGTGGTGAACCTAGGGATCGACCCCTGAAAATCAAGGGAAATGTCGGAAATGGTCAGGGTGGGTGCAGGGGCGGAATACGGCAGCTTCTTCCGGATCCCCGCTCCCCACCGGCGACCTCTCCGCCCTGGCAACCCCGCTTGACACCGCCCCTCAATTCCCTACCTTCCGCCCCGCCGTTCTCGGCATGCGCGCCCGTAGCTCAATTGGATAGAGCGCCTGATTACGGATCAGGAGGTTAGGGGTTCGACTCCTCTCGGGCGCGCCATTGATTATCAATGAGTTTCTCGCATTCGCGATGCGGGAGAGTGGATTAATTCCCAGAGAGTGAGCGTCTGACTCACTCCCCGCTCGCCCCACACCCGAACCGGTTTCGGTGAGATCCGGAATCCTGTGTGCCCTTCCGCCGGAGGGCCTGGTGGGCACGACGGACCGGATGATGAATTACAGGAACCGCAGGAAATAGTCGCGGGATGACGTCCCGGGGTCGGAAGTGTCTGTGGATTTCACCACTGGCTCATCCCTATGAGGACCAGGAGAATCCAGAGAGCGAGCGCTAGCGGAGCCAAAACCCATAAATAGCCACAGATCAATCCCGCCAGGGCGATTCCTTTCCCCTTTTCCCGTCCATCTGCCTTTCGAATCTGTCGACGTGCGACATGGCCGCATATAATCGCAGCTAGAGATGCTAATTACTCTTCCCGCTTCCAGGGCTATGAGGAGTCCCAGAGGAAAGCGCATCTCGCGATGGAACAGGGGGGGGGTGGTACAGGCCATCGTCATCATTCCCGTCATCAA
>JAAZXD010000171.1 GCA_014240355.1 Roseibacillus sp.
CGGAAGTCGAAGAAGGAAATCACTGGACGGTTGCGGTCGCGGGAGGAGGCCGGTTGCCTGACGATTGAATCGGAGGGACGCTTCGAACTCCGTATTGCCGGGGAGAAGAAGGAGGGACAGATCCGGGTAAGCGGTGCCGGACGGACCGTCACGCACTGGTTCAACCTGGAGGATGATCCTTTCCGTACTGCCAATCTGGTTGGTTCAGGGTCGCTCCTGCAAGTGTCCGATTCTACCGCTGCGGATGAGTTCCGCAGCGGCGGCCCCGGTGCGATTGAAATCCTCGAAGACCTTCCGGCGCGCTTCCGTTTCCGGCGTCGCGACCTTGTCAGTCCGGAGAGTCGATTCGAGGAGTATACGATCTACCCGACCGGCCAGATCTTCGTGCTGATCACCCATGAAAGGTTGCCTGACGCGGAGCCAGGATCGCAGACCACCCTGGCCACTGCATGCAACGGTAATCTCAGCTGGTGGCAGGTGACGGATTCAGGCACGGGCTGGCCGGGTGCGCCCATCACCCGGTCCGAAGGGTGCCTGCTTCTGGCTTCGGGCCTTTCGATTCCCTCCAATCGTCGCTCATTGCCGGACGATCTGCTCCTTTTGCCGAGCCGGACCGGGCGCTATCTGGTTGCCAGGGGACCGCAGGATCCCGCTCGATGGATGTTCTCCTTTCCGGAGGTCGGAGAGAGTGGGCGGATTGCCATTCAGCTGCGGATCTTTCCACGGAATCTCGATTCGCTTGACGCGGCGGAAACTTACCGGAAGGACTACCAGTCGCCGGCGAAGTTGCGGATGCGAGCGGGCAAGGTGGACACGGATGAGATCGGTGATCTGAACGCTGACGGCTATAATGAGAGTGAGGGTTGTTACGTGGTGCGGGGAGGGTGGACGGTTGTGCTGGATGCGGGAGGGAATGATCGGATGCAGCCTGCCATCAAGTTTCTGAGCTCCGGGGTGAATGGGATTCCCGATGTGCTGGTCGATGGGAAGCTGGCGGAACGTTCCGCCTACAACCTGGCCTGGGTGGAGGGAGATGCCCTTCTTCTGCACTGGCTGGGAACAGTTTCCGCAGGGGAGCGCATGGTTATCAGTCTGAGATAGATCTGGACCTGCGGTGGTGGTTTCACTCAAAGGACCCTGAAATCGTGTCATGCCGGCCTTTGACGCGCAGACGGCACAGGGGTGGGAGATGATGTGGACATCGCTCCGGCCTGGATCAATCTCCCCCTCGCTCCGCTCGCCAAACAGTCTGCGATGGGGTACAACTTCTGCGGATGAAGTGGTACGAGAACGGGGTAATCCGCCAGCAGTGGATGCTGCTTCTCCTGATCCTGGTGATGTGCCTCATTCAGGGCTTCCAGATGTTCGGCCCGGAAGGCGCGGATGATCGTTTCATGGCCGTCCCTCTGGAGGTGACCACCAGCTGGCAGGCGGTGCGGAGTGGAGATGCCACAATCGATGACGGCTCCACCTTTTTGACCCTGATCAGCAACACTTTCCTGCATGGCGGGGCCTCTCACCTCGTGTTCAACCTTCTCTTCCTGTGGATCTTTGCAGCCCTGGCGGTGGAACTGCTGGGAACGCGCTGGATGCTGGTGGTTTATTTCCTGACCGCGGTCTCCGGTTCGCTTGGCCACATCCTTCTCAATCCCTACGAGAGTCACCAGTTACTGGGAGCTTCCGGAGTCGTGATGGGGTTCGAGGGGCTCTATCTCGGGATGGCCGTGCGGTGGCGCCTGCCGGATCCCCACGTTTTTCCCATCGCCCGCCCCATTCCGCCGGTCAACCTGGTCGTCCTGACCGTGATCGGGATCTCTATTGATTACTACCAGTTGGTGGAACGCTTCCAGAGCAACGTGGCCTACGGTGCCCACCTGGGAGGGTTCATCGTGGGGCTCTTCATGGCCTGCTTTGTTGTGCCCAGGCCGGGGCTGGCAGAAAAGCGGTAGCGCCCGGTGCCGGTGTGAATCGCGCGGAAGAAGGTGGCGGCTTTAATCCGAAGGCAGGCGGTGGACTCGATAGTAACGCTCGGCCGACGGGAAGAGAATGAGGTTGTCCAGAAAGGTGACGGTTGCTCCGGTCGCCATAACCGGATCCCCCTGTGACTGCCAGTCCTTGAGATTGTCGGAAACTTCGAGGATGTAGTTCTGCCCCTCCACGCCTGCACAGATGATCGTAACGGCGGCTCCCTCCTCATCGTGGTTTACCGAACGGATGATCGGGCGGAGGGGAGTCGGGGCGGGAGTGAATCGGGAGAGACGGAGATAGCGGGCGGCCACGTCGAACTCCGTTGGTGGGACCTGGGTGCTTCCTTCCGAAGCGATTTGCGCGACGAGTCCGTATTTCTTTGAAATCCAGAGATAGCTGCGTACAAACGACTGGCCCAGCGGCACTGGAGTGCCCACGACATCGGCCACGGAATCGAAGAGGCTCAGCTCGTTAATGCGCAGAACGTCCACCGTCCCCAGGGTGGGCAGGGTAAGGCTTCCATAGCCATCGACAAAGGAGGTGATGATGACATCCACATTAACCGGAACGACAAGATCACCGATGTCGATGGAGGCGGAATAGGAGGTTGGGACGGACCATGAATCGAGGTAGTCGATGGTGGCGGGATAATCGACCACAGGATTGTTGAATTGCGTCACCGGGTCGGTCGGGTTGCCCAACGGATCGTGAAAGCCGTGCAGTTCCCGGCCGTCGGGAGTGAGGTTGAAGAACGTCCAACCGGCTCGTCCATCTGAATCAACCGTGCGCAGTTCCGTAAGGGTGGCCCCCGCGAAGGGACCGCTGAAGGGAGATTGATCAGCCGGGAGGATCTCGTAATGATAGGTTTCGTCACCCACGCCCGCCGAGAAGTCCCACTGGAACGGCCCTCCCGTCCCCAGGATCAGCCCATTCACGACCGTCACGTTCCCCTGGTGAGTCAGGAAGGAGCGATGGACCCCGGACGTCATCTGCAGATCGGCGAGTTCGACGGTGATTTGTGCCGGGGCGGGGAGAGCGCCGAGGATGGATGCGGTGGCGAGAAAAAATCCGAGGGGTTTCATCTGTGCAGGAGGGGCGGGATTTCGGGAGCGCCGCGGCGGATCGGCAATGAGCAGCAGTCGCATAAAATACAGTGATCCCCGGGGTTTTCAAGGCACGGAAGTCAATGAAGTTGATGGATTCCAGGGTGAAACCTGGTGCCTTCCCTCGTCTCCAAGAGGAGAATAAATGACGATGGGTAAGGTTGTTCTGTGAATTGGCGATTGTGAGGGACGGCGCTTGTAGGCTATGTCATACCCGGTTTGAGGAGTGGCTATCGAGCAGGTTCCCGGGTGGTCGGTCAGGCGTGTCTGGCCCTCGCTTTCCTAGCCGGGGGCTTTGCCGCGGACGAGGCTGAGAACCTGCGTTTCTTCGAGGAGAAGATCCGTCCGCTCCTCTCTGAAAACTGCTTTAAGTGTCACGGGCCGAAGAAGCAGAAGGCGGGGCTGCGTCTCGATGCGCGGGCACTTCTTCTCAAGGGGGGTGAGAGCGGACCGGCCATCGTGCCGGGGAAGCCCGGTGAGACGCTTCTCATCGAGGCGGTGAAGTATCTCAGTTCGGATCTCGAGATGCCGCCGAAGAGGAAACTTGGCAAGCGCCAGATCGAGGACCTGACCCGCTGGGTTGCGATGGGGGCGCCCTGGCCGGGGGGAGAGGTGGTGGCTTCAGGCGGGGATAAGCCAGGGAAGGATTTTGAAATCACTGAAGAGGACCGCCGCTACTGGGCGTTCCAACCGGTGCGGAGAGGGGAGGAGAAGCACTTCGACGAGATCATCGAGGCAACGCTCGAGGAGAAGAAACTCGTTGCCAATTCCCCTGCTCCGCGGGAGGTCCTCATCCGGCGCGCCTACTACACCCTGCTCGGTCTTCCCCCGAACTTTGCAGAGGTACAGGCCTTCGTTAATGATCCGGATCCGGAGGCCTTCCTGAAACTGGTGGATCGCCTGCTGGCCATGCCGGAATATGGTGAACGCTGGGGACGGCACTGGCTGGATGTGGTGCGTTTCGCGCAGAGTAACGGTTACGAACGCGATGACGAGAAGCCGCACGCCTGGCGCTATCGCGACTATGTGATTGCATCCTTCAATCGGGACAAGCCATACGACCGTTTTGTGCTGGAGCAGATTGCGGGTGACGAGCTGCCCGATGGAGGAGACGAAGGATGGATTGCGACCGGATTCCACCGACTGGGGGTGTGGGATGACGAACCGGACGACAAGCGGGCGGCGGAGTTTGACGGGCAGGATGATATCCTGAAGACCACCACGGAGACATTTCTCGGTCTCACGGTGGGATGTGCGCGTTGTCACGATCACATGTTCGATCCCATTTCGCAGCGCGACTACTACGAACTGATGGCCTTCTTCCGCAACGTCAAGCCCTACAACAAGCCGGGAGGGGACACCATTCGCAAGACGGGTGCGGGAGATGCCCTGGTGGTAACGGAGCGTGGCAGCAAGCCCATGGAAACCCATCTCCTCATTCGGGGAAACGCCGGCCGTCCGTCCGACAAGGTGGAGCCGCACTTTCCCGAGATTCTTGGTGGGGGCCCCCCCGAGGTGACGCCCACTCCCCACTCGGTGGGACGGCGGCATGCTTTGGCCAGGTGGGTCGTTCGAGGAGAGAACCCCCTGACTGCGCGCGTGATGGTCAACCGTCTCTGGCATGGGCACTTCGGGCGGGGGATCGTGGCCACTCCCAATGACTTCGGGAAGGCAGGGAGTCCGCCCACCAACGGGGCTCTCCTGGACTGGTTGGCCAGTGAGTTCATGGAGCACGGCTGGTCAATCAAGCACATGCATCGCATTATCATGAACAGCCGGGCGTGGCAGAGGTCCTCCGTGGGAAATCCCGCCAACGAAGCGATCGACCCGGGGAACCTTCACCACTGGCGGGCCAATCTCCGCCGGCTCGAATCGGAGGCCATCCGGGATTCAATTCTCAAGTGCGCCAGCGCCCTCAATCCGGAGCGGGGTGGGCGCGGGTTCTTTCCCGCCCTCGCCGGGGAAGTGGTTGCGGGAGGGTCCAAGCCGGGTCGCAACTGGCAGTGGTCCCCGCCCGAACAGCAGCGCCGGCGCAGCGTGTATGCCTTCGTGAAGCGCACCATGCTTTATCCGTTCTTTGAGATCTTCGACTATACAAATACCGAGGGATCCCTTGGCGTGCGTCCCACCACCACGGTGGCACCACAGGCTCTTCTTCTCCTCAATAGTGAGTTCGTGGCGGAAAATGCGGCGCGATTGGCGGAGAAGGCCATGACGCAACCCGATCCTGTCACCTCCGCATTCCGGATGGTGCTGAGCCGAAATCCCACCGAAGAAGAAACCAGGCTGGCGACTGCCTATCTAGCGGATCAGGAGAGAAAACAGGCAGTGCTGACGCGCCGGCTCTCTTTCCGCCCCGACTTTCCGCCGGCTTTGTTCAACGACTATCAGAAAAGTCTTCCCGCGGAGCGCTTCCTGCGGGGGCCGGCCGCGGGATGGGAATACTACAAGGGAAAGTGGACCGGTGGCTATGAGGGCATCGTCAATGCAGAGCGCGATTGGCCGGCTTTCGCCCTCTACCGCGTCCCGTCCCGTGACGTCAGGGTTTCCGGACGGTTCCTGCTTGAGGGGGTGACCGAGCAATCCGCAGTTCTCCTGCGAGCTAACCCCCGCGGAGCGGTCTTTGAGGGTTACAGCGTGCTCCTGGACAAGACGAAGGGGGAGATTGCGATCCGTCGCCACCAGGGAGAAAAAACTGCAACCCTCTCGAGGCAGGCTGTTTCGGGACTAGGAAAGGGACTGGATATCGCGATTACCCTGGTGGGAGGAAAAACCGTGGTACGCTGCGGATCAGGAAAAAAAATGGAGGTCGAGGACCCAGCTCCCATCGGGGGCACGGGTTGGGTGGGAGTGAGTGCCTGGGGAGGTTCAGTCAGCATTGATGGGCTCACCATCATGGCGGATGGTCAGAACTACGCAGTGGCGGAAATCGATTACGGGAAGTCCAGATTCGCCGCTCCAGGGCAAACAGAGATTCAGGGGGCTCCGCAGGGATGGTCTGCCTACGGAGGAGATTGGTCGGCTGGGGAAAATCAGATTTCGGTGGCCAAGGAGAGTGGGCCCAAGCTTCTCTGGGATGCTGTCGGCCCCCTCGGGGATGGAGACTCCCTCAAGGCGGAGGTCCGGATCCTCGATGGCTCGATCGGTGGGTTCCTTCTGAACGTGCGAGAGCCGAAAGTGGGCCCCAATAACTGGATTGGCTACGAGGTGAGCTTCTACCTCGACGAGGGCAAACTTGTCCTGGGAACACACCAGAATGACTGGAAACCACGCGCCGAGGCGCCGGCGACCCTCAAGCGGGGGAAATGGCACTGGCTGGAGGCGAGGACAGTGGGGGATCGCGTGCAGGTATTCCTCGATAATCGTCCTGTACCCTACATCGATCACAGGATGGACCGACCTCTCGAGGCAGGCCTGGCCGGGTTGCGCACCTGGGGGGCCCGGGTTGACTACCGGAATGTGCATGTGGTCAGAGGTGGAAAGAAGACCGCGTGGTTGGCACCACCGACGGCAGGATTGCAGGAGGACAAGAGCCTCCTGGTGCTTTCGGGGAGAGAGGTGACTGCCCGGAAGCGGGCGCTGGAGGAATTCTGTTCCTTGTTGCTGAATCTGAATGAATTCGTTTACATTGATTGACCAGAGAGGACTCAAACATGTCTCTTCTATCGGGCCAGATTGAAGCGCAGAGCCGCCGGAACTTCCTGAAGACCTTCGGGACTTCCATGGCGGGGGTCTCGCTCTCTGGCATCTTCGACGGCTCCCAGGTCTTCGCGGCTCCGGCCTCCACCCTGCTCAATCCGCTGGCACCGAAGCCGCAGGATTTCCCGGCCAAGGCCAAGGCCTGTATCTACCTCTATCTCTATGGTGGGCCGTCCCAGATGGATCTCTTCGACTACAAGCCGGATCTGCAGAAGAGCAGTGGCAAGAAGATCAAGATGGAGATTCGTCGTCGGGAGATGCGTGATTCGGTGTTACAGGGGTCCAAGCGCACCTTTGCACAGCACGGCAGGTCCGGCCTCTGGTGTTCCGATGCTCTGCCGAATATCGCGAAGCACATGGACAAGCTGGCGGTCATTAAGTCACTTTACATGGACTCCTTTGCGCATGGTTCGGCCAACCTGCAGATGAATTGCGGACGTGT
>JAAZXD010000172.1:0-3895 GCA_014240355.1 Roseibacillus sp.
ACCATAAATCCGGTAGGATCACGTGGTCATCGAATTCGATCCCGTCATCTACTGCGCACGGATACCACTGACAGGACCCGGCGCGCAACAGGGGGGAATGGTTCGACAAGTTCTTCCGTTATTATGAGGCCTCCGGCCTTTCCGACATGCTGATCTTCTCCCCCAGCCCGTTCCCCGGCGCACCCTCCTCGAAAAAGGGCCACCCGAAAACACCACCCTGGCGCTCCGCCAGTCGCAGGCGAACACCCCTGCAGACCATCCTCCCCGTCTTTCTCCTCACCTTGGCGATCCTCATGATTTCCTGCAGCAGAGCCACCTTCAAGTCGGAGCACCATCTCGCCACCAAATCGAGCCCGGTGTCCAAGGGTAAGGTCGTTCTCCTGCACGGTATTTTTGACACCCGCATCGGCATGCAACCACTCCGCAAGGCCATTGTGGCCGCCGGTTACGAATGTCTCGAGCCCTCCCTCAAGCCGGTGGACGGTCGCAAGGGCCTCGAGCCCATGGCACGACAACTCCGCGATCTCATTGAGGCGGAGTGGGGCCAGAACGCCGAGTTCTCCATCGTAGCCTTCAGCATGGGAGGGCTGATCTCCCGCTATTACCTGCAGGAGTTGGATGGTGCCAGACGCTGCCAGGGACTTTACACCATCGCCACTCCACACAACGGCACCTATCTGGCCTACCTCTATCCTGGCCGGGGTGCCAGGCAAATGCGACCGGAAAGCCCCTTCCTTGAAACCCTGCAGAAGAGTGGCCACATCTATGAAGACTTTGAGGTTCCCACCACCTCCTACCGCAGTCCGCTCGACGTAGTCATGCTCCCTCTCAAGAGCCCCAGGTGGCAGCAGGGCGACAACGTCCATTTCTGGTCCCCCATCCATTCCGCCCTGCTCTGGGAAAAAAAACTTCACGTGGATCTCCTGAAGCGTCTGGACGCCGACAGGACACGCCGGGGGCCCCTCGTCTCCCCCGCAGCTTGCAGCAGCCCACAACCGCAGCTGCGAGCCATGGAGTATTGCATGTAGTGGGGCGGCGCGCCTTGTTGGAAGCCCTGCTCCTGTCCTATCGGCCCTCGTAGGCCTTCTTCACTTCCTCGCCGATGACGCGGAACCCCTCCCCCACCACTTCCTCGGACATGGTGAAGGAGATGCGCAGGCACTCGTTCCGGTGAGGCCAGTGCCCATCTTCAAGACCGTAAAAGAAGTAGTTGCCCGGCACCACCAATACATCACGAGCCTTGAGGCGTTCGTAAAGTTCGAGGGATGTGATGGGCAGATCCTCAAACCAGAGCCAGAGAAAAAGGGCGCCCTCCCGCTTGTGAACGCGCCAGGGAAGCGAGGGATCGAAGTGTTCCTCCACCAGGGACCGGGCCCGATCCGACTTGACCCGGTAGAAGGGCTGTATCACCTCGTCGCTCAACCGGAGAATCTCTCCGTTCTCCAGCAGAGGCTGCATGATGGCCTGCCCTGCATTGGTGTTGGAAAGACCGACAATGGAAGTCATTGATGTGACCCAGCGGATCACTTCCTCCCGCGCAATCACGATTCCTGTGCGGGTGCCTGGCAGGCCTGTCTTGGAAAGACTCTGGGTGAGGATGATGTTCTCATTCCAGACCGGGGTGGCCTCGCTGAAGATGATGTTCGGAAAGGGCGCACCATAGGCATTGTCGATGATCAACGGAATCGCATGCTCCGCCGCCAATTCCGAAAGATGGCCGATCTCATTATCGGTCAGCACGTTTCCGGTCGGATTGGTCGGTCGCGAGACGCAGATGGCCGCCACTTCTTCATCGATCTCCAGGGAATCGAAGTCCACCCGGTACTTGAACTCGTGATTGCCGATCATCTCGAGCCTGGGCTTTGCCCCACGAAAAAGCTCTCCCCCGGCCGACTGGCTGGCATAACCAATGTATTCCGGCACGAGTGGAAGAAGGATCTTCTTGCGCCGCCCATCGGCGAAGCGGCCAGCCAGCGAATTGAAGAGAAAGAAGAAGGCCGTCTGACCGCCCGCGGTGACCGCTACGTTCTCCGGTCCCAGCTCCCAGCCGAATTCCCGGCTGAAGAGGCCCGCGAGGGCGGCCCGGAATCCACGGTTGCCAGCCGGTCCCTCGTAGTCGCCCAGCATGCGCTCCAGCTCCCCCTCCGACACCATG
This sequence comes from Roseibacillus sp., assembly GCA_014240355.1. Lineage (GTDB taxonomy): Bacteria > Verrucomicrobiota > Verrucomicrobiia > Verrucomicrobiales > Akkermansiaceae > Roseibacillus_B. The sequence continues at coordinate 2,156 of JAAZXD010000172.1, forward strand.
ATTTCCTTCATGCGCTGGCGCCAGACGGCATCAATCTCCGGGATATGTGCCGGTTGTCCCCCACCGAGCATGCGGATGCGCTCCCCGCCCACCGTCAGAGCCGCTCCAAGATCTTCCATTAACTCACCGATCCCGCTTCCGGTGCACAGCCCCTGGCCAAATTCTGACAGCTCCCACGGCATGATAAATGAACTCCATCCGCTCTAAACCACCGTGGGACAGTCCACCACCACAATACTCCATCACTGCAAAAAAAGAGAGACCCGGGCAGAACCTGGGTCTCTCTCCTATTGATAGAGCGAAAACTGTGCTGGGCTGTGGTTCAGTCTTCGCAGGATTTGAAAATCACGGCAAGGCAGGGCTTCGGGTAGAGCGATTTCGACAAACCTGACAGGCAGGCAGGGGGCAGTGGTGGCAGGCAGCGGGCGACCCGGTTCATCGTTGGCCTCCTAGGCATAGCGCTTGCGCTTGGACTGCAGCACGAAGGTGGCACGGCTCAGGGTGGTAGTGCCGTGAGCATCGCTCATGAGCACACTGACCGTCCAGGTTCCTTCGGCGCGGCAGGCCTTGTGGATGCCGGGCACGCTGAGAACGCCCACGCGATCCTTGCGGAGGTAGAACTTCGACTCCACGGGTTTCCCCGCAAGACGATCGTCGGTGGGAACCCCGCGCTTGACCTCAACCCACACCGCCGCGCCGGCGGGAAGGTTGCTCAGTTCGACCAGAACCGGCGGGAGGGTCTCGAAGACCTTGCCCTCCAATCCGGAAATCACGGCCTTGGTAGCGACCGGGCGGGGAGCGACGGAGGAGGTAGTGGTAGAGGCAGCCACAGGAAGGGCCGCAGGTAGGGAGGCGCTGACAAAAGACGCCAGGGTGAGGCTAAGGACGAATCCTTTCATGGTGGTGAGGTAAGGGTGGTCGTGCGTTGGCCGTGGAGGCCGACAGACTGACTAAGGCCTGCCTGATTGACGGACAAAGATTATCAACGTTTGTGTAAATTTGCTATAACTTTTTAATAAAATTTCACACTTTTCCTGCTTAGTATCTTGTAATGCACTTATTTTAAGCATGTTGTGAATTTGCTAATAATTCTTATTATTTCACCCTTTTCCCACCACGATCCAGTGAAATCCCCTTCATCCCCCTATTTCGCCGCCTGCAAGAGGAGGAATTGACGCCTCGCCGCTGATTACTAGAATTCGACCCATGGCAATCACGACAGGCGACTCCGCACCCGATTTCACCCTAACGACCCTCGGCTCCGACGGCCCCGAGCTGGTGACCCTCTCCCAACAGGCCAAGGGCAAGACAACGCTCCTGCTCTTTGTCCCGATGGCCTTTACCGGAGGCTGCACAACAGAATTATGCAGCCTTACGGCGGGAATCAGCGAATACGAAGAGCTGGGCGTGCAGGTTCTTTGCGTAAGTGGTGACAATCCCTTTGCGCAGGCTGCCTGGGCAGAAAAAGAGGGCATCGCCATCACCCTTCTCAGCGACTACGAACACGAGGCGACCAAGGCCTGGGGTGTGGCCTACGACAGCTTCCTGCCCGACAAGAACCTGCCCATGGGGGGAGTGCCCAAGCGCTCTGCCTTCGTAATCGATGGCGAAGGTGTGGTCCAATACGCCGAGGTCAATGACAACCCGGCCGATCAGCCCAATTTCGAGGCCATCAAGGAGGTCCTTCGAAATCTCTAAAAAACGAGCTACTCATCAGGCGGCACCGGAGCCTCAGACCTT
>JAAZXD010000172.1:3905-6934 GCA_014240355.1 Roseibacillus sp.
CCGGTTCCGGCGCTACGAATGAGGAGGCGTCCGCAGGAGGCAGAGGCTGAAGACTTTCCGGATCGGCGGGATCCACTGGCGCCAGGGGAACAGCGGTCCCCTCCAGCGGAACCAGGGTTGAATCCGACACCCGGTCACTCACCATGATGGCAGGAACATACCCGATCTGCCCGGACTCCGTCTCAACCTTCACGTAGGATCCTTTCTCACTGAGCACCTTGAGCTGCGTACCGGGAACCAGCTTGGCGGACGGTTGCATATCTCCTTTCGGAAAGCGCCGGTAGAGACCGGCATTGGCATCGGTCACTTCCACATAGCTCCCCGGGGCGTAGCGTGGGCCGCCATTGATCGCATCGGCCTGACTGCCAGGAGAGTCCAGTGGGTTATTCGAGGAATCATAATCCCGCGAGAGTGCCAACCCCCCACAGGAGGAGATCAGTGCGCCCATCGTCCCCAGCAGAAATGGTTGGATTACACGTTTCATGATGGGAGTGTGTACCAGACCTGCGGTGGGTCAATGGGATTTCCGACCGCCAAAAGAGCCTTTTCGGTGACCAAGAACCGCATTCCGAACCCCTACCCCGACAGAGCCTCCAGGCTTATCCGGGCCTCCTCCTCCCAGCTCACCCCCCGCCAGTGCAAATCGGTGCGCAGCCGCGCAGGATCCATTGCGGTATGAACCGGTCGCACCACTCTCATTCGCTCCATCCGCTCCATTGCTTCCGGTTGAACTTCCGGACAACTTTCCAGGAGTCCCGCTTCATGCCCCAGGCGCACGACCTTGGTCGCAACCGACCACCAACTCTCCGGCTCACCGGAGTGGGTCAGGTGAAAGAGTCCCGCCAGATCCGGCCTGCCCAGGAGGGCCGTTACCATCCGGCCAATTTCCCGCACCGAAGTCGGCTTGGAAAACTTGTCGTCCACCGCCCGAAGCTCCTTGCCGCCACGGGCCCTCCTGAACACGGACTCGACAATACCTTCTGACCCGGATCCAAAAACCCAGCTGACCCGCCCCACAATCGCAGACGGATTCTCTTCGAGGACGCTTTCCTCCCCCGCCCGCTTGGTTTGTGCGTAGTGATTGAGGGGCAACACCACAGCTTCTTCGCCCTTGAGGCCCTCGCTGGCGCCATCAAGCACGTAGTCCGTGCTGAAGTGGATGAGGCGTGCCCCGCGTCGGGCACACACACGCGCCAGCACGCGGGGAGATTCGGCGTTGACCAGATGCGCCTGCCGCAACTGGCTTTCACAGCTCTCGACGTCCGCCATGGCCGCGCAGTTCACAAGAGCATCAAAGTGCAGACCCTCGAGCTTCCGCTCCAGCCCGGCGGGCACACCAAAATCAAGATCCTCCCGGCCCAGGCCATGCACTACGTGCTCCCCCTGCCACTCACGGATCAAAGAGCGCCCGAGTCGTCCCGTGCAACCGGTCACCACGATTTCCATGGAGCGATCCTAGCAGGTCCCCAGAATCCCCTGCAATGCGCCGTCATCAAAAAAGAGCCATTTCCCTTTGCCGCAATCCTGCCTATTCTCCCGCGTGCGCCAACTCCGCTCCATCCTCCTCACCGGGGGCGCCGGATTCATCGGATCCACCCTTGTCCGCCACCTCCTCCGGGCGGAAGGGCTGGAGCGCCTCATCGTGCTCGATAAACTCACTTACGCGGGGAACCGCGGCAACCTCATCGGCCCCGATCAGGATCCTCGCTTTGGCTTTGTGGAAGGGGACATCGTCGACCGCGAACTCACCGCCAGCCTCCTGCACGAGCATCGCATCACGGGGGTGTTCAATCTGGCCGCCGAGTCGCATGTCGAACGGTCCCTGGATTCCACCTCCACCTTTCTGCACAGCAATGTGATCGGAACTTCCCATCTCGTGGAAACGTGCCGGGCCGCTGCGGTCCCCCTCCTGCAGTGCTCCACCGACGAGGTCTACGGCTCGGTCTCACCCCCTGAGCGCTTCGTGGAAATCAGGCCGCTCAACCCCACCACCCCCTACGCCGCTTCCAAGGCCGCTGCCGATTTCTTCTGCCTCGCTGCCACACGCTGCCACGAACAGGACATCGTCATCACGCGTTCCAGCAACAACTACGGGCCCCGCCAGCACACCGAAAAACTGATCCCCTCCCTCGTGCACGCCGCTTTTCATGACCAGCCGGTTCCCATCCACGGCGACGGCATGCAGATCCGTGACTGGATGCATGTGGATGACCACTGCCGCGGAATGATTACAGCCTTCCTCAGGGGCCATGCCGGAGCCGTCTATCTCCTCGGGGGGCAGTGCGAACGCACCAATCTGGGCATCGCCCGCAGCGTCCTCGAAATCCTGGCCAAACCATCCTCCCTTATCACCCATGTGGCCGATCGTCCGGGCAATGACCGACGTTACGCGGTGGACTTCAGCAAGGCCGTGGCGGGTCTGAGCTGGCGTCCGCAACACCGCTTCCGCGCCAGCTTTCCCCTGGTGGTCCGGGAGATAGCCGCCAATTTGCACCGCCAGGGAGCGGCTTGAAAGCCCGCCCCGGCATGGAACGGTCCGGACCGCCGCAAGCAGCAGAGTCCCCGGGCATGACAAGTCCCCGATTCCCCTAGCCCACGTACATCTCGCCCAGTTCCTCCTCCACGAAGTTAATATCACGGGCCGGGGCTCCCGCCCCTTCCCGAATACTCCGGAGAGTACGCTGCGTTCCGCGACGCGTGTTCGGTCCCGCCACCTTGTCGCACACGGTGTCGACAACTACCGGAGCGATGGCTGCGATTCCGAGCACTCCCAGAGCAAAGGCCACCGGACGTCGGGCGCTGCGGTGCATCATGTCACCCAGAAAGATCCCGGCCGCTACCCCGAGCGCAACCGGCCCACACTCGATGCTGGCTTCCACCAGCGTTCTTCCAGGATCCTGCGGTTTATCATTCACGAACTGAACCTAACTTACACTCTGCCGGGGAAAAACAAGAAATTCCTCACATCGCTGCTTTTAACCATCCCCAATGTTCCGGCACTATCGCCGCAGCATGTCGAGTTCATATGC
>JAAZXD010000172.1:6944-7196 GCA_014240355.1 Roseibacillus sp.
GCGGCAGCGGCACCCGCTTCTGGCCCCTCAGCCGAAACGCAAAACCCAAACAGCTCCTCAATCTCTTCGGAGCCGGTACCCTGCTCAGCCAGACCCTCGCCCGCCTTGAGGGGATGATCCCCCGCGAGAACATTCTCATCCTCACCAACTCCCTCCAGGAAGACGCCGTGCGCCAACTGGCTTCTTCCCTGCCCCCCGAGAATATCTTCGCGGAACCCGCCAGGCGCGATACCGGACCGGCGGTTGCCCTCG
>JAAZXD010000173.1 GCA_014240355.1 Roseibacillus sp.
AGTTGCTGGCGCAGGGTGTGAAGGCGGCACTGTTCACGGTGGCGGGTGGCGTCGTTCCAGATGATGATGTCGTCGCCATCGGAATTGGCGGGAAAGAACCCGTAGACTCCCCGGGCGGTGAAGCGGTCCTTGGTGATGATCTCTTCCAGGATATCCTGCGCTTCCTCGTAGAGCTTGGCGGCCTCAAGGGCACTTGCCTGATTTCGGGTCTTGAGCGCTTTGCTTCCGGGATCCCAGACTCCGCGGAGCTCCCAGGCGTGAAAAAACGGTGACCAATCGATGTAAGTGGTCAGCTCGCGGATGGATTGCTTTTCAATGGTGCGGGTGCCCAGGAATTCCGGCACCGGTGGAGCGTAGTCGGGCCAGTCTCCACTGAAGCTGTTGGCCCGGGCGTCCGGGAGTGAAATGGTTTTCTTCTGGTCCCGGCTTGCGAACTTCTCGCGATGCTTCCGGTGGACTGCTTCGTTGTTTTCAACAAAGCCGGCACATTTTTCCTCGCTGAGCAGGGAAGTGGTGACCGGAACGGAACGCGAAGCGTCGAGAACGTGCACCACCGGCCCGGAGTAGTTGGGGGCGATCTTGATGGCAGTGTGTGCGGCCGAGGTGGTGGCCCCGCCGATGAGGAGTGGGACGATGAATTTCTCCCGCTCCATCTCGGACGCCACGTGCATCATTTCGTCAAGTGAGGGAGTGATCAGTCCGGAAAGGCCGATGAGGTCCGCTCCCTGCTCGCGCGCGCTGGTGAGGATCCTGTCGCAGTCCACCATCACTCCGAGGTCGGTGACTTCGAATCCGTTGCAGGCGAGGACCACGCCGACGATGTTCTTTCCGATGTCGTGCACATCGCCCTTCACGGTAGCCATCACCACTTTGCCGGCTGAGCGATGATCGGGATTGGCGGCCTTCTCATCCTCCATGTAGGGAGTGAGCCAGGCCACGGCCTTCTTCATGACGCGCGCCGATTTGACGACCTGGGGAAGGAACATTTTCCCCGCCCCGAAGAGATCTCCCACGATGGACATGCCGTCCATGAGGGGGCCCTCGATCACCTTGATGGGGCGGCCGTATTTCTGCCTGGCCTCCTCGGTGTCCACGTCGATGAACTCCGTGATCCCCTTGAGGAGAGCATGTTCGAGACGCTTCTCGATGGAATCCTCACGCCAGGTGAGGTCGGCTTCCAGTTTCTTGCCTCCCACTACCTTGAATTGCTCCGCCAAGTCGAGGAGTCGTTCGGTGGCGTCCGGACTGCGATTGAGGATCACGTCCTCCACCCGTTCGAGGAGGTCCTTGGGAATCTCGTCGTAGACCTCCAGCATGCCGGCATTGACGATGCCCATGTCCATCCCGGCCTGCGTCGCATGGTAGAGAAAGACCGAGTGCATCGCTTCACGCACCACGTTGTTTCCCCGGAAGGAAAAGGAGATGTTGGAGACGCCGCCGGAGACCTTGGCGTGGGGGAGGTTTTTCTTGATCCACCCGGTCGCGTTGATGAAGTCGACCGCGTAGTTGTTGTGTTCCTCGATCCCGGTTGCGACCGTGAGGATATTCGGGTCGAAGATGATGTCTTCCGGAGGGAAGTTCACCTCGTCGACGAGGATGTGGTAGGCGCGCTCGCAAATGCGGCACTTGTCCTCATAGGTGGCGGCCTGGCCCTGTTCATCGAAGGCCATGACGACCACCGCGGCTCCGTAGCGCCGGACGATGCGGGCCTTCTCGATGAACTTGTCCTCGCCCTCCTTCATCGAGATGGAATTGACGATGCCCTTGCCCTGCAGGCACTTGAGCGCGGCTTCAAGAATCTCCCACTTGGAAGAGTCGACCATGAAGGGAACCCTGGCGACATCCGGTTCGCCCTGGAGGAGGTGCAGGAAACGAGTCATCATGGCGACCCCGTCGATGAGTCCCTCGTCAAAGCAGATGTCGATGACGTTGGCTCCGTTGGCGACCTGCTGGCGCGCAACCTCGACGGCTTCCTCGAGCCTGTCTTCCTTGATGAGCTTCCGGAACCGGGGAGAGCCTGCCACGTTGGTGCGTTCCCCGATCATGAGGAAATTCGCATCCGGCCTGTGGACGTAGGCGTCGGTGCCGCTGAGACGGAGGAGGCGGGGCTGGGGATCCATGGTCAGGCAGCCGGTTTCCGGGCCAGGCGCGGCGCGTGCTGCTTGACCGCTTCCGCAATCGCTTCGATGTGGGCCGGGGTGTTGCCGCAGCAGCCACCAACGAGATTGAGCAATCCGGCCTGGGCAAACTCGGAGAGGTATTCCGCCATGTGGTGAGGTTCAAGATCGAAGCCGGTGGGCGCAAGGGGATTGGGCAGTCCTGCGTTGGGATAGCAGGAAGTGTAGGCCGCTGCAATGTGGGCGAGCTGGGCGAGGAAGGGGCGCATGAGATCAGGGCCCAGGGAACAGTTCAGGCCGATCGCGATTGGATCAAGGTGCTGGAAGGTGATCCAGAGGGCCTCAATTCTCTGTGCGGAGATCATGGTTTCACCCCCGAGCCCAACTGCAGCGGAAATCATGATGGGAATCCTGGCCTCTTCTGCGTCGAAGAGTTCCTGGATCGCGACCAGGGCGGCCTTGGCGTTGAGCGAATCGAAGATTGTTTCAACCATCAGGAGATCGCAACCGCCGTCCACCAGGGCTTTCGCTTGTTCGCGATAGGCCTGTTTCACCTGGTCGAAGGTGACCATCCGAAAGGCGGGATCGTCGTGATCAGTGGCGTTGGTGAGGGAGACCGTAAGGGGGCCGATGGCGCCGGCGACATAGCGCTTGATGCCAGTCTCCTCGCCCACGCGATCCGCCCATTGGCGTGCGAGTTTGGCGCTCTCCACATTGATGTCGCGGGCGAGTTCCTGCAGAAAGGAGTTCCCAAGGATGCCCTGGAAAAACTCCGGGTCCTTGCGCCCACCAGTTGCGCGCGGATCCTCGATGAAGAATTCACTCTGCGAGATTGTGGTCGCGGAAAAGGTGTTGGTCTCGATGATGTCGGAACCCGCCTCAAGGAAGCGCTTGTGGATGTCGCCAATGGTGTCCGGTTGGGTCAGGGAGAGAATGTCGCCGTTGTTGAGCAGATCCTTGGGTGCGTCCGCGAAGCGCTTGCCGCGGGCCCCCGCCTCGTCAATCCCGTAGTTCCTGATAGTGGTCCCCATCGCACCATCGAGGAGGGTGATGCGCGACGCGAAGAGATCGTGGAGTTCGGTGGTGAGGTTGGGTCTCATCCCGGGGCGACGCTAGCGCGAGAGAGAAACCCACGCAACAAACAAATCAACAGATCTCGATATGTTGATGCGTGATGTAGGCACTGGGTTTCCCTGTTTTTATAGGATAAAGGTAACCGGTCGTCCTAGTTTCGTGAGGAACAAGGGCCGTTGAGTGGGCTGACTTACTTTCCGGGCACGGCTCGCGTCGCACCGACCGAGATTCCCCCATCGACCAAGATAGTCTGACCGGTGACGTAGGCGCTGGCATCGGAAGCGAGCCAGACAACGGTCCCGTCGAGGTCGCCGGGGGCACCGGGGCGGTCGAGGGGAATACGCTCACGCAGATAATCCACCCATCCTTCGTCCTCGTACATGACTTTGTTCTGCTCCGTTCGGAACCATCCGGGAGCCAGGCAGTTGACGGTGAGGCCGTGGGGACCCCAGTCGTGGGCCAGGCTCATGGTGAGCTGCTTCACGCCACCCCGGCTGGCCCCGTAGGGAGCGAGCCCGGCATAGCCTGCCACGCAGGTGACCGATCCCATGTTGATGATGCGTCCGTAGTGGCGCGGGATCATGCGGCTGGCATGGGCCTGGGCGAGGAAAAAGAGCCCACGCAGATTGGTTTCGAGGACGAGGTTCCAGTCCTCCCAGGTCACCTCAAGGGCCGGCTTGCGCACGTTGCAGCCGGCGTTGTTGACGAGGATGTCGATCTGACCGGCTTGCTCCCACGCCAGCGCGGTGGCTTCCACAATGCTATCCTGCTCGCGCACATCGAGGGCCACCGGCCAGGCCTGGCGGCCCAGGGCCTCGATCTCGGCCCGGGTCTCGAGGAGGGGGCCATCGCCGCTACGACTGGAAATCACGAGATCGGCACCCGCACGGGCGAGGGCGAGGGCGAAGCCCTTCCCGAGGCCGCGGCTGGCACCGCTGACAAAAGCGGTCTTTCCGGAGAGATCAAACATGAGGGGGGCGGGAGTTGGCAGATTCAGGTTGAAGGGATCGGATATCATCCGGGACGAAGGATGACCTTGAGGAGGGGCTCCGAGCCCTCGTGGAGACGGGCAAACCAGGAGGCGCCCTCGGAGAGAGGGACCACACAGGAGGTGAGGGCTTTCACGTCGATCTCGCCCGCTGCGATGGCGGCGAGCGCATCGGGATACTCGCCGTTGATGGCGCAGGAACCGAGCACGTCGAGCTCGCGGGTGACCGCGGCCTGGAGAGGGAACTGCACCCTGGATGCGAGATTACCCACCAGGCAGACCCTTCCTCCCTTGCGGGCGGCATTGACCGCCAGTTCCACGGTGGGGCTGATCCCGACCACTTCCATCACGACCTCCGGACCCTCGCCACCGCTCAGGGTGCGGATTTTCTCGAGGAGGTCCTCGCGGTCAGAGCGCAGGGCGGAGGAGGCACCCAGCTGAAGGGCCAGTTCGAGTCGTTCGTCGGCCAGGTCAATGGCGATGATGTTGGTGCAACCAGCCCGCCTGAGGGCCTGCACTACGAGGAGACCGATAAGGCCGGCGCCCACCACCACCGCGGATTCTCCCTCCGTGATCCTGACTCGGTTGACGGCGTGGAGGGCCACCGAGACCGGTTCGGCAAAGGCGGCTTCCTCGAAGGGAATCTCATCGGGAATGCGGTGGCAGATACGAGCCGGTACGAGGACAAAGTCGGCAAAGGCACCCTGCCGTCGGAAGTCGGGGGTGGAGACCCCGAGGACCTCCCGGTCCTCGCAGAGATTGACGTGTCCCGACTGGCAGTAGTGGCATTGGCCACAGTAGATCGTGCTGTCGAAGGTGACCCGGTCCCCCCCGGACCAGCCGGTGACCCCGGAGCCCCAGCCCTCCACCACACCACTCGCCTCGTGGCCCATCACAAGAGGCGGGATGCGCCGACCGCTGCTCCCGTCCATGCCGTGGATGTCGCTTCCGCAGATCCCGCAGGCCCGGACCGCCACCAGGAGGTCATCGGGTCCCGGTTCGGGGGTGGGCATCTCCACCAGGTCAAAGGTGGAGGCAGCGATCAGTTCGAGGGCTTTCATAGGAGCGCGGGCGGCAGTCACTCACCCCGGAAATCGTAACAGATGATGCGTGGCGGAGCCCGGGTGAGCAAGTCGGGTTCGTTCTGGGAGACGTAGAGCAGGCCCTTGTGAAGGGTGGGGAGGGTCCAGCTCGAACGGGCGGAGAAGAGGCGGGCCTTTTGGAGGATTTTTGCGCCCTTGGGAGTGACCTTCAGTTCGGCCAGTACGCCGTCCTCTCCCAGGCAGAAGACCCGTCCGTCGGCCTGCAGGAGACTGCCGCGGAAGAGTCCGTGGGTGCGTCCGGCCTCCTGCCATTGCATGTCCTCTTCCCAGAGGATCTTGCCGGTGGCGGCATGGGCACACTTGAACTGGGTGTCCGGGATATTGCGTCCGGCGAAACCGTAGAGATGACCATCGATCTGGAGGGGCATCATCCAGTGCATGCCGAACCAGCGTTCCTTCCACACCACCTTCGACTTGAGGTTCTTGTCATACTCGAGAACTACCCCACCCACTCCATAGCAGTCACCGAGGTAGATGCGCCTGTCGCTGAGGATGAGGGGAGAGGAGGCCAGAACGGATTCGTGTTTGTCGGCCCGCCAGGGAAAGCGGTCGTAGACCTTGCCGGACTTGACATCGATGACGAGAAGGCCGCCGTGTGGCGGACGGCTTTCGCCCGCGGCGGCCACCACCGCGCAGTCGACACCCTGCAGTTTGGTGATGGTGGGGGAGGCGTAGCTTGCGCCCCACGAATCCTTCACTTCCCAGAGGGTGCTGCCGTCCTTCACGGAGAGGGCTGCCACACAGACACCCGGTTCCTCCCCGGCCGCCCGGCCGCCTACGTTGAGGATGATGCGGTCCTGCCAGACGGGACTGGGACTTGGCCCGTAACCGAAGAAGTAGGTGGGAATATTGTAATCTTTCTGCAGGTTACGCTTCCAGAGGACGGCTCCGGTCTCCAAGTCGAGACAGTGGAACATCCCGGTGATCCCGGTGACATAGACCCGTCCCTGATGCACTACTGGACTGGAGCGGGGTCCGGGACTGAAATTGTAGCGGTCGCGGTAGGTGACGGGATACTTTACGCGCCAGTGACGCTTGCCGGTGTCCGGATCAAGGCAGTCGATGGCCTCCTCCCCTGTGCCGGTGAGCGTGCTGTGATTGAGGCGATGGAAGTAGATCAGTTTTCCCCCGGCAAGGAGGGGGCTGGAATACCCCTCACCGGTTTCCAGTTCCCAGACTTTCCTGGGTCCGCCCGCCGGCCATTTGCTCAGGAGCTTGGTTTCCCTGGAGGTGGCGTTATGACGGTCTCCCAGGAAACGGGGCCAGTCCTCGACCACCGCTCCCCCGGCGAGGGGCTTGGGGGCGGTATGGAAGGTCAGTTTCAGTTCCTGACCGGGACCGGAAAGCGTGCTGAGAAGAAGGACAAGCGAGGCGACGAGGATGGTTGGATTCATGGCGATTCGCTTGCGGGGAGGGTCCCACGATGGAAATACGGCGTCCAGACGCAATGAGGGGTCGCAGGGAAACTGTTGTTTCCTGATGAGGATTGGCTTGATTTTCGCTCGTTGCGCCCCTAAGCCTCCCGCCCACTGCGAAGGAAACTTCCTCATGCTCGGGTGGCGGAATTGGTAGACGCGCTAGATTAAGGATCTAGTGGGGTAATACCCGTGGGGGTTCGAGTCCCCCCTCGAGCACTTCCTTTTTTACAGGGCCAATCGGCCCTGGAGCGGTTATAGGAGCCGGGAGGAGAAAGAGGCTATTGCCCTTATACTACCCCTAAACGGCGGCTATACAGCCACAGAAAACCCCCGGAGCGCGGCGGGAAAAATCAATGGCACCGTTGTCCCCTGCGCCTAGGATGATAGGGGTGGCGCTATGAAGAAACTCGTCCTGCTGTTTGCCGCGCTA
>JAAZXD010000174.1 GCA_014240355.1 Roseibacillus sp.
TCTCCCAGGCGCTGAAGGGATCGGGGATGAAACTCGTCGCGGAATGGCTCCACGCCGAGGAACCATTCTTCGAAAAAAGCCGGAGCGAATTCATCAAGCGGAAGATCGGCTACCGCCTCCACTCCTTCAAGCTTCGCCAGGTATCTGGCTACAAGCGTGTCATGTTTCACCTCTTCCGCCTGAGCGGCAGCGCTATTGCCGACATGAAGCAACCCTTTAGCAGGCGAGGACATGAAGAGCCCCGGGTTCACCCGGGCCTTCGTGCATCCGCAGAGGAAAAACTCCGGCCTGGAGACGTCATCGTATCACGCCATGATGATGCGATGAGCAACCTGTTCCTGCCAGGTTTCTGGCCTCATGCCTCGCTCTACATCGGCAATTCCGGGGAACGAGCAGAACTGGATCTGCCACAGATTCATCGCCAGGAGGCGAATGTCCTGGAGGCCAAGAAGGACGGGGTCCTCTTCCGTCATCTAAGCGAGACCCTCAGCGTTGATGCCTTCGTCGTCCTGAGACCCCGCATCGAGGCTCACTTCGTGGCAGAGGCCCTGACCCGCGCCATCAGCCATGAAGGCAAGTTCTACGATTTCGTCTTTGATTTCCGTAAGGCAGACAAGCTGGTCTGCTCCGAGGTGGTCTACAGGGCCTATCACGGCGTGGGCCCGATTTCCTTCGAACTGGTCCGGCGCTCCGGCAGGCTCGTGCTCTCAGCGGAGGATCTCATCCGCCAGGCCCTGGCATCAGGATTTTTCGAGATCGTTCTCTGCTGCGGGCTTGGGGATAATCTGATGGTCCTGGGGAGAGCCGCTGAGAAGAAACTCCTCGCTACGCTGGGCAGCGATGATACAGGGGCATCACGACCCCGGGAAGTCCCCGCGGGCCACATCCAAGGCGACCGGATATCCTAACAACAGCACCAGAAGTCCACCCCCTCGGCGTAGCCTTCACCCTCTGCAAGTTCCCGCACGCGTGTCCGGCCTCCCTCCACCCCTACCGCACTGAGAAGGACCGCATCCCGCCAACGCTCGCCGAACTCCCCGGGCCCTGCCACCGGCACCCCTCCAATTTCTTCTCCCACCCGGCGCGGGTTCACCTCGAAGAATCCGTGCACCACAACGCCTTCCTCCTTTAACAGGCGCGCCAAGCGCTTCCCAATGGGACCGGCCCCGCAGATTGCCACCCCCCACGAAGACACCTTTGGCTGACGCGCCAGATGATGCGCCTTCATCCTCCAGACCTGTTCCTCGCTGTAGGCGGGATGAGTCCTGGTCAACCGGTCCGCACTATCCCTCCAGGAAAGCACGGTCTCATCCACTTTACCGATCTGCATCCCTCTTTCGAGCATGCGCAGAAACAAATCGTGATCCTCGGCCCATTCCACCTCCCGGTAGCCCCTGATCTCATGGAAGGAAGATCTCCTCATCATCAGGGACGGCTGAATCACCGGGCACTCCACGAATCTCTCCCGGGCAATATCCTCCGCCGTCTCCAATCCATTCACCCAGTCGACATAGCGTTGCATCCCGTCCCCGAGGGGATTCAATAAATGCACCTGACCGCTCACCGCTGAAACAACGGATGACTCCGAAAGGAAGCGGTGCTGCGAAGAAAGTCGCTCCGGGTGAGAAATGTCATCCGCGTCCATGCGGGCAATGAAGTCCGTCCTGGAGGCCCGGATCGCCTCCGTTGCTGCCGGTGCGACCCCCTGGCGCTCCATCTCGAAGACCCGGATCCGGGGATCATTGTAGCTCCGCACGATCTCCCCCGAACGGTCCGCACAGCCATCGAGAACCACGATCAACTCGAATGAACCCATGCTCTGCCGGAGGCAACTCTCAATCGCCTCCGCGATGGTCTCCTCGGCGTTGAAGACCGGGAGCACGATGGAAACCAGGGGGTCACTCATCCTGAAAGGAAATCATCCAATCCACGAGCCAGCATTCCGCCTCCTTCGTCCACCGCGATGATCATGGGCCGACAGCAGATCTCACAGTCATAGTCCAGTTCCACCGGACACTCGGCGCCAGGAGGAACCGCTACCGAAAACACCTCGAAGCAACTCGGACACTGCACTTCCGCGATCCCGCTCATTTCACCGTTCCACCCGCAGGCGCACGGATTCACCGTGTGCATCCAGTCCTTCCATGCGGGCAAATTCCTGCACCACCGGAAGCGACTTCTTCACCGAGGCGATGTCCATCTTCACGATACTGGTCCGCCGTTGGAACTGGTCCGCCCGCAGGCCCGAGAACGACTTCCCGGCCCCACCGGTGGGCAGGGTGTGACTGGGCCCGGCTAGGAAATCCCCTACCGCGATGGCGGATGCATTGCCGAGATAGATCGCCCCCGCCGTCCTGATCTGCGCCAGGCGCCGGCGTTCGTCCCTGACCACCAGCGAAAGGTGCTCGGGAGCGAACTGGTTGCAGATCCTGACTGCCTCATCCATGGAGGGAACCAGCAGGGCAAATCCCCCCTTCTTCAACGATTCCTCGATGTAATTCGACCGCGAAAGGAGCTGTAGCTGCCGATCAATTTCCTTCTCAACCCGCTTGAGCAGACGCGATGAATTCGTCACAAAGCCTGCCACGCTGTCGCCACCGTGTTCGGCCTGCGCCAGCAGGTCGGCAGCAATGCAGACCGGATCGCCACTCGTGTCACTCACCACCAGGACCTCACTCGGTCCCGGGAGCAGATCGATCGAGACCGCTCCCACCAATTGCCGCTTGGCCTCCACCACGAAGGCATTGCCCGGACCGAAAATCTTGTCCACCCGTCCCACGCTTCTCGTTCCCAGCGCAAGGGCTGCCACCGCCTGCGCCCCGCCCACCTTGAGCACCTCAGTGGCTCCCGCCTGCTTCAGGGCATAGAGCAATTCCGCGTTGACCCTGCCAGTCGGTCCCACCGGAGTGGCCGCCACGATCTCAGGCACTCTGGCGGCCTGGGCAAAGGCTCCCGTCATGAGCGCGGTGGAGACCAGGGGAGCCTTGCCCCCCGGCACGTAGATCCCCACCCGGTCAAAGGGAACGAAGCGCTCCCCCACCACCGCTCCTTCCGCGTTCTTTCGCTTCCAGTCCTTGCGCATACTCTCCTTCGCAAAGGCATGAATATTGCGACGGGAGGCCCGGATCGCCCGCTTGGTGGAAGGTCTCACAGCGGCCTCCGCTTCTGCGAATTCCTCCTCCGAGACAAAAAGGCTCCCGGCCGTCAGCTTCGCCCGGTCGAACTTCCTGGTCAGCTCGATGAGGGCGCGGTCTCCCCGCACGCGCACCTCATCCACGATTCCCGCCACCGTCTCCTCCAGTTCCCGGGACGGTTCTGCCCGGCGATCAAGTGACCGCACGAACTTCTGGTATCCCCGGTCCTTGTAAGAAATGACGCGCATGGGGGGTGACTTACCTCGCTACTGTTCCTTTTCAAGCGCCAAGCCGGGAATACGCCCCAGTAGTGACAACCAGGGCAGGGACGCGATCCGCCCAAATTAGGAAATAATGAGATCGCGTAGAACTACACACCCCTTATCCTGATCTAAAACCGTCTGAACAGTCCCCTCCTGGATCAGCAGGAACATTCACCCCACAGGCACGGCAAGACCCGGCAACAGGCATCTATCAGGAAACGAGTGAAAGGGAAGAATGAGTGATCCCCGGTCATCAAGGAGGCGAGCGAAGCATCTTCCGCCAGATCTCCAGCACGGCCCTGCTGTCTCGTTTGACCCGTCCAGCTCGTGGAGTTCCGACACCAGCATCTGTCCGCACTGCTGGGATGTGTTTCATGCCGCGCCGGGCCGTATGCTCATCCAACCGAACCGGTGCAACTCCTGCGGGAAAAACGCGACCAGCTCTGGTATGTGGATGATCCTCAGTATTCCCGCGTATTTCATAGTCCTGCTCCTCTTTTACCCCTTCCATTCAGAAGCATTTGAGGACGGGCTGTTAGGACCGCTGGCATTTCTGGGATTCTTCGCGCTCCTCGGGATGTTGTGGAAGATCGGCATGCTCTCTAAAGAAAGGATGAAACCGAAGGTCATGGCCAGGATCGCTGCCCTGAGGGCCGAGCGAGCGCAGAGACCTGAGGATGTGGAACTTCTCGGCAAGCTTTTCACCCTCTATCAGTTGGTGGAGGAACATGAGCACGCCCTGACGCTCGCTGAACAGGCCTCCCTGCTGGATCCGGACAACGCCAATATCAGGGCCCAGGTTGAAACCTATCGTTCTACCCTCAGGAAAAATGGCTTGATTCCGGTCACGAGCGATCCCGCAGATCCACAAGCACCGGAGCCCCCCATCACGCAGGTCTTCTTCTCCCCCGAGGAGAAGGAGGCCATCGCAAGGATTAAAGCCTGGCAGGAAGAGGTCCTTCCAAGGCGTCAATTTTATGGAATAGTTCTCATACCTGTGGCCGTGATCCTCGGGTTTCTTTCGCATGTAGTCACCTATATCATGGGTATTCATTTCCTCTTGGGTTGGATCCCCAGCGTGGCTCTTGCTTTCATAGGCTACAGGAGGTGGACGACGAAGTGGCCGCTGCTGCCGCCCGGGGTGACCCCACCCGCCGGATACGTCGTTCCCAACGAGAAACACGGGATATAGGGCATCCGCGCACGCGTCAGGAATACGCCGAAGGCCACAGCAGGTAGATTTCCCGGTCGCGTCGCTCGCTTCAATAATACGGTCGCAGCATCAGGTAGACCACCGGACCAGTCACTGCCACATAGAGCCAGACCGGATACACCCGCACCGCGAGAGCCCGGTGCCTGGCGAACTGATTGGTGTAGCCGTAGACGAAGGTGAGCAGAATGAAGGGGAGGCTCAAGGCCGCCAGGGCTATATGGGATAGCAGAACAACGAGATACCCCATCCGCATGGGCCCCGCCTCCGTCCTTTCCGCCTCACTCAGCTCTCCATTCCCGTCAAGGTCCCCGTAGATGGTCTCGGGGGTCGTGAAGTGGTATGTCACATAGGAGAGGAGAAAGAGCAGCGAACATCCCATCGCGACATAGATCCACCGCTGGTGCAGGACCACCCTGCCCTTCCTGATACAGAGCAGGGCAAGGATCAGGGCCACCGCCGCTCCACTATTCAGCAAGGCATGCAACGGGGGAAGAAAGTGCAGGCTCACCCCCTCCGGCAGACCAATCTTGACCTGACGCATCAATCCCACGAGGAACAGGACCAGCGCGGTGATGACCCATACCGCGATCTTGAGCTTCCCGGCCAGGGCCATGCTGGCCTCCCGACTGCGGTAGGATTCCAGTTGACTCATGGGCTCTCAACCGGCGGCGAACTGCGACTCGCGAGGCTTTTCAGGATGGATTTCCTCACGTCCTGGAAGTAGTAGTCCTTCACCCTTTCTCCCTGGGTCCGGGCAAACTGGAGGTCCCGTTTCTTCACACACTTCCATCCGTTGAAAACCAGGAGACCCCGGTCGTGGGAATAACGGTTCTTGGCCGGAGGCACTTCATTCTTCACCACCTTCATGTAACCCATCTCCTTCTCCAGGTATTCATGAACCGCCTTCTCCTCTCCGCGCAAAAACCACCAGTTCCTGCTCTCCGCTCCCATCACCTGGGCGTAGGCCTCAAGCTGTTGCAGTTTGTCTGTCTCAGGATCAATCGAAATAGACACGATATGGAATTTTGAATCGGGAGCAAACTCCTGGTAGAGGCTCTTGAGATCCTCCGAGGCCGTTTCCAGGCAATACGGACAGGTCGCAAAAAAATTGGATGCAACCCAGACCTTGTCCTTCAATTCCGAAAGTTTCACCTCCTCTCCATCCTGGTTGGTAAGGGTGATGTCATTCTCCAGACTGCCAAAGTCCTCCACCACGGCCCCCCCGATCTTGTCGGCAATCGGAGAAACGAACCTGCTCTTCCGTGATCCCCGGATCCAGAACGAGGTGGCCAGCACCCCCACACTCAGAATACCAACCACGGTGTAAATGGTGATGATTTTTCCCCGGTCCGTCATAATGCCTGCTAACCTTCCTTCAAATCTCCGTCGCGGATATATTGCAGCACTTCATAGAACCGCTCAACCGCCTTCTCCAGATCATTAGTTCGTTCCCGGGCCTTGAGCTTCTCCGCTTTCTCAGGATCATTCTCGATCATCTGCCTTGCATCCTCCTCAACTTCCCGCGCGCTATTCAGATCAAATGCCGGGTTCAGCACGTGGAGGTTCTCATCAATAAAGACCAGGGTGGAACGAAAGCGCTGCCTGGGACCGCCCGGGGATGGAATGGACTCCTGGAACTCCACGCGGATCTTATGGCGAATGTAACCCCGCGCGGCCTCTTCTTCAGCCTGCACGAAGAACCAGCGCTCATCATTGGCGACGTCAAGCTTCTCGAGAACGGCCTTCAGTTGCTCCAGGTCGTCGTTCCCGGGATCAATCGTGATTCCAAGGAAGCGGAGCCTGTCGTCATCGGGAAATTTCTGCGCCATCTCCTTCATCATCTCGAGCGCCTGCTCCATCCGCTCCTCCTCCCTGAGGGAAAGAGGGGTGAAAACGGTAAACTTGCCCTTCAGTTGTTCGGTGGTGAAGGCCCTGTTGTTCTGGTCCCGCCCAAAAAAAACCTCGGTCAAACGCTGCACCACGTGCGGCCGGGTGTCCTGTTCATCTGCCCGGTACTTGATCCTGTATGCAACCGTTACGAGGATGCCGCCAATCAGCATGATAACCGTAATCGCCAACCCGGTCTTCCGCAATTGCACAGGGTCCCGCTCGGCAGGTTCCAGGTGACCGATGTTTCTTGCCACTGCGGTGGGAACGTAGGACAGGAAAGGGAGATTGGAAGGGGAAACTCCCGGAACCTTTGTTGGGATCCCGGGCCAGCGTGAGCGCCCGATTTCCCTGTAATCTCACTTCCAATCGATCGCAAGCACGGTAAGAACCACCGGCAGGTAGAGCAGGGTCAGCAGGAAGAATTTCCGGAAGGCCGGTCGTTCCCCGGACAGGGCAAATCTCACTGCCAACCAGGCCAGCAGGAGGCCGGCTGCCAGCCCCACCACTCCAAAAATCCAACCTGTGAATCCAACCAGGAATC